>NZ_JBHFLM010000079.1:0-16908 GCF_041928655.1 Pelatocladus sp. BLCC-F211
GCTTGAGCCACGGGATGAAAGCCACCAGTGAAGGATTTATCCTTCCACGACACAAAGTTTTCAGTATCTTCACACAGATATTATGCACGATGTGTTAACATAAAAGAGTAGTTGGTTAGGTCGAAACCGATGATAATTTACGAGTTCAAAGTCAAAGGACTAGACTTGCAATACCGTGCAATAGATGACGCTATTCGTACTAGTCAATTCATCCAAAACAAAGCTATTAGATATTGGATGGATAACGAAAAGATTGGTAAATACGACCTTAATAAATATTGTGCAGTATTAGCTAGTGAATTTTCTTTTGCTGATGAACTTAATTCAATGGCTAGGCAATCTGCTGCTGAACGTGCTTGGAGCGCGATATCTCGGTTTTACGATAATTGCAAAAAGAAAGTTAAAGGTAAGAAAGGGTTTCCAAGGTTTAAGAAAAACTGCCGTTCTGTTGAATATAAGACGTCAGGATGGAAGCTTTCGGATACTCGAAAATCTATAACTTTCACAGACAAAAAAGGAATAGGAACTCTGAAATTAAAGGGAACCTATGACTTGAATTACTACGACATCAAGCAAATTAAACGTGTCCGGTTGGTGCGTCGTGCTGATGGATATTACGCTCAATTTGCAATTGACGTTAATGTCAAAATCGAAACACAACCAACTAACCAAATAGTTGGTATTGACCTGGGGTTGAAATACTTCATTGCTGATAATAAAGGCAATGTGGAGCCATCACCCCAGTTTTACCGCAAGTCTGAAAAGCAACTTAATCGAGCTAATCGCAAAAAATCTAAGAAGTTTAAGCGTGGCGCAAAACCACAATCTACCAATTACCGCAAAGCGAAGATACGATATGCTCGGAAGCATTTAAGAGTAAGTAGGCAACGAAAAGAGTACTGCAAACGTGTTGCGTACTCCGTCATCCAATCTAACGATTTGGTAGCCTATGAAGATTTAAATGTGAAAGGCTTGGTACGTAATCGTCATCTAGCTAAGTCAATATCTGATGTTGGTTGGTCAACCTTCCGGTCATGGTTAGAATATTTTGGGCATAAATATGGGAAGGTGACGGTTGCTGTTCCTCCCCACAATACAAGCCAAAACTGCTCTAATTGTGGAAAGAAAGTGAAAAAATCTCTGTCTACTAGGACTCATGCTTGTCCTCATTGTGGGTATACAGAAGACAGAGATGTCAATGCAGCAATCAATATTTTGAGACTAGGACTCAGTACGGTAGGGCATACCGGAACTTACGCTTGGGGAGATTTGCACATCAAAGGGCGATTGGTGCAAATCTGTCGTCTAACGGCGAGTCAGTGAACCAAGAATCCCCCGGTCTAAAGACCGGGGAGTGTCAAACGTGGTTGAGTTGAGCCGCCAAGGTTCGCGTTGCTAAGAAAATAATGGAGTGGAATATTATAATAAAGCGATACTCTGTAGGAGTGGCTACCGCGATCGCGTAGCGTGACCAAGAGTCTATCACACACACAATCATGAATGTACAACTTGTTAACTCCCTCGTAGAAGTGGTACTAAACCTCTCTCTCGAAGACCAAAAACTTTTTCAATCCAGACTCTACGCCAGACAGGTAGAGACAGCGACTAACAAAAATTTGACACCAACAGAAAAAGCCGAGCAATTTCGTCGATGGGTAGCTCAATTTCCCAAAAGTAGTGTAAGTTTGCCCACCGAAGCAAGCCTGCGTGAGAATATTTATGGCGATCGCGGTGTATGACAAGCTATTTGCTAGATACAAATATTATTCTTAGGTTTGCTGATACTCACTCCTTTGAGTACGGAATTATTAATAATGCTATTTTTCAAATCTTGCTACAGGGTGGTCAATGTTTTATTACATCTCAAGTTTTAATTGAATTTTGGGTTGTAGCCACCCGTCCCGTTGCTGTAAATGGATTGGGATGGACATCAGAACAAACCGAACGAGCAGTACAAATGCTTATAAATCAGTTTGAGTGGCTGGAAGAAACACCAGATATATTTCGCATTTGGTTGAACCTCGCTACAACTCATAGGATTTCAGGGAAGCGCACTCACGATTTACGCATACAAGCAGTAGTGCTTGCCCATAACATCAGTCATATTCTGACTTTAAACCCAAAAGACTTTGTAGAAGTTAAAGGAATTACTATCGTTCATCCCAAGAGCATAAATAGCTAGAGTTTTGGCAATGAAACTCATAACTTGCTGTGTTTTACAGTAAACCATCTGAAGCAAGTTCCATGCATCCATTTTCATCTTTGCTAGTCTGTAACAGTGTTGTCTTTGACACTCTCAGGTCGCGCATACACTGAGATTCTGCGGACAGAGTACACTTAGGTAGCACCCAAAGTCTAACTCTCGCTACGGTTGTCAAAGACCGTCTACTCAGTAAGCCTAAGTCTAAGCTGACCATCAATAAAAATTGGTCTTTGTCCTCCTGAATTAGGGTAAGCAACTTTAAACAACTTAGACCCTTTAAGATAATCCGGTGGCTTAGGTTTGAAATGTAACTGACCTTTAATATATAGTCCTCTAAGTTCTTTAAAAGATTTAAAAGCTTCTGTCACTGACATTAATGTTTGCTGCATAGGCGTTGATGGTAACGATTGAGCAATCAAGGTTTTTGAAATTGATGGTTCAAAAGCTAAATCAAACTTTCCACTCAGCAACTTCCCTGTTTTAAAAAACATCTGACGAGCAAAGTACACACCATTGTTGTATAGCTTGCCCGCTTGTTGACAGAGATACTCTAATAACGCCTTTGTTTCTTCATTTGGAGATAGCAATATTTGCTGAACTCCCATTAACTTTTTAGCTTGAGACATTGTTTCGATTTACAATGTGTTGTATATTAGTATATCAATACATACACTAAATATAAATGCCATTCAAGAAAAAACACAAATTAGGTTTTACAAGCAATCAACCTTTTGATAAAGACCCTGTTTGTTTTAAAGTTTTACCAGAAGTTAAAGACAAATTAAAATCCGTCCCTAATTGGCAAGAACGGTTAAGAGAATTTGTTGATAAGCTTATTGTTGAGGCGAATATTGAAGGCGACTAAAGTCGCTTCCCTCTCAGCACTGAAGTGACTGAGTTTCCCACATACCGCGAGGTCTTATGAGTTACTTCCGTCCTGCGATTGATGCGATGACTGGTTACGTTCCCGGAGAGCAACCAAAACCGGGAACTAAAATTATTAAGCTTAATACCAATGAAAATCCTTACCCGCCATCACCAAATGCACTTAATATCCTCAGAACTTTAGATGGCGAGTGGTTAAGACGTTATCCTGATCCCTTTGCGCGTGAATTTTGTGCAGCTGTGAGTGAAGCTTTGGGTGTACCCGCCGATTGGATTATTGTTGGTAACGGTAGTGATGATGTGTTGAATGTGCTGATGCGTGCTTGTGCAGAAGGGCGCGATCGCAAAGTTGTTTACCCAATGCCGACTTACGTTTTATATCGTACCCTAGCAGCCATGCAACCTGCGGAAGTTGTGGAAATTCCCTATCCCCAAGATTTTACACTGCCGATTGATGATCTGGTTGCTGCGAATGGCGCAATTACGTTTATTGCTTCTCCCAACAGTCCTTCTGGTCATTCTGTACCGTTGGATGATTTACGTACTTTAGCACATAAGGTTTCAGGAGTAGTGGCGATCGATGAAGCCTATGTTGATTTCGCTGAATATTCTGCTTTGCCATTAGTGCAGGAATTTGAGAATGTGATTGTGTTGCGTACTTTATCTAAAGGCTACTCTCTGGCAGGTTTACGGATGGGTTTTGGAATTGCCAATCCTAATTTACTGACAGGGTTGTTTAAAGTCAAAGATAGTTATAACATCGATGCGATCGCGACTCTGATTGGTGCAGCAGCAATGCGTGATCAAGCTTATAAAAATGATTGTGCCGAGAAAGTCAAAATATCACGAGCAAAGCTGACTGTTGAATTGAAGAACTTGGGTTTCACAGTTCTTGATTCACAAGCAAATTTTGTCCTTGCTACACCTCTCGAAGACAATGCAGAACAACTTTACTTAGGATTGAAGGAACGAGGTATTTTAGTACGCTACTTCAAGCAACCAGGATTAGACAATAAACTGCGGATTTCAGTCGGTACAGATGAACAGAATCAAACATTAATTGAAGCTTTAGTTAGCTTGCTCAAGTAAAACTTAGTTCGTAGTCAGCACTTAAGTGCTAAAGCCGAATTAATTACACACATTGTCTTCCTGTTCCCCGTTCCCCGTTCCCTCTTAAGACCGAATAAATAAAAAAACTATAAATATAGCTTTTTTATGCTAATATTTGTCTATTGTATGTGCGTCATTAAGCAGTACAAGGGCGTGTAGCTCAGTGGATAGAGCGTCAGATTCCGGTTCTGTAGGTCGGGGGTTCGAATCCCTCCACGCTCGTTTTTAATTTTTTGCTGAGATACCCCATGCCTAAAGGCAGGGGGTTCTAACTCACGGAGCGAGTTTCGTTTACCCGAAAAGGTTCCGACTCCTCACGCGCTATTAGATTACTGCACATTTCCTCTGTCCCACCAACGGTAGGAGACTTTGGACTAGCCTCGGTTCTCGGAAATTGATTTGACCCATTTCGCCAACCGTGCAGCAGGGATTTCTCCATCCCTAGCCAACCATGTCTGGCTGACTGGATTGACAAAGTTTCTGTTTTTGGATCGACGTGACGACTCAGATAAGCAGATAAAATATCTCGTTGCATCTTTAGCCCACAGACTGAGCAATGATGAACACGTTGCGATAATGACTTTTTCTGCTTATTACCACACAAACAGGTTTGAGACAGTGCAGTTTTACGAGTCGAAAACATTAGAACACAACCACCAGCGTTTTCAGCTTTGCGCTTGAGTTCGGATTGAAAACTTGAGGGGGATTTAAAGCCGATAGACTTACCCCAATTTTTCTGCCACGCTTTGACAGATACTTTCTCGGTTTTGATATGTTTGCCGAGTTTTAAGGTTTGGTTAACCAGCTTACCGTGAGACGATTTACATTGAGATGCTTGTTTACGTTCTATCTCGCGTTTTTTGGCAGCAGTTTTTTTGTAACGATTGGATTTATGCCAACGTTTTGAACCTTTCTTAACAGTACCGTTACTGTTAAAATTATTTGGATTATTGGCACGACGTTGCCTATTCATTTTGCGCTGTAACTTTCTAATCTCTTTCTGCTTAGAATTTAATTCAACAGCAAAAGGAGTCCAGATAGTTTTTTCGTCCCCAACAATTGCGACGGTGGAAACGCCCAAATCAATACCAACAGTGCCATCACTGATAATATTTTTAGGCTTTTGATAAGGTTCTCCCTCGCAGACCAATTGAGCGAACCAATAGGTTTTTTGATTAAGAATACGACGCACTAAACGCACATATTTAATCTTTGAGTTTAAACCATGCAAAATTACTGGGTCATTAGTGATAATGCCTGGTAGTTTTAACTTTGACCATTCAACACCGTTACCAGTCCATCTGATGCCTTGCTTATTGGTTTTACCCTCCAATGACGCAAACTGACCTTTTTGTTTAAATCTTACTTTTTTAGCTTTACCAAACATCATCCTCTCTAAAGCCTTGAAAGCTCTAGTAGCTATTTTTTGAATGGTATTAGCGTCAAGATGTGATTTAATCCAAACACTTGCAATAGCTGTTTTATTAGCGAAACTTTGCAAATCGTAGTCGCTAAAACGATAAGCCTCTCTGCATGATTGGAAAGCTGTAGACCGTTCTTTTTTATTTGCTTTGTTAATAGCCTTAGCCTGTTGGTAAAGTTCTGAATTACGCATTAACTCAAGTCTGCACTTACCTTCAGACAATATGGCGTTATATAGCTGCCTTAGAGCTTCTAATCTGGCAGCAAGAACTCGACTATCCTTGGATGTCGTTATTATTGGTATTTCTGTAACAAAGCTTGATGTTTTTGCTGCCAGGGTAAATCACCTCTCGATAAATGTTAAACTGTATCTAGTATAGCAGTTTGTTCTAACAATGACAAATAAAAAAGGAATAAAAAGAATTAAAAATCAACCAGTTTACCATGATGAAATAAAGGGCAAAAGGACTGTTTTTTTAACTCCAACAGCTTGGGATAACATAAAAAATGAAGCTGCAAACCGAGGGATTAGCGCCAGCGAATTAGTTGAGGAATGGGGACGGCGACTAAAGTCGCCCGCGCCTAGCCCCCATAAATAGAATTTAGGGGCTACCCCGGCGCGGATAATTCGGTGTATTGATAGCAAGACTGCGTATTCCGTTAAATAAAACTTACCCAAAGCTACCCATAACTAGACTAATTATTTAGTTACAGTTTCGTTCCCCGTTCCCCTTTCCCCGTTCCCTATTACCTGCTACCTTTTAAATGTAATAGCGGCATAGTAAACAATCCCCACGCCAAACCCGTCACCAACCCAAAGAAAGTTACAACATAATTATTAAAACTCCACCACCCTAACACCTCTGCGGCTAACTCCAACGGATAAGCCATCATCAACACACTTGTAAGTGCTGCACCACCCCAACCATATTGATGCAGCCAGTAAAAACCTCTACCACCAGTTACCCCACATAACAACCGAGTCAACAGCAAACCAGTAACTGTTCCGTAACAACGCATACATACAGCCATGAGAAACGGTGACGCCAAACTCACTCCCATCTCTGGTTGGGGACAGACATGACGACCCATGAAATAAATAATTTCCGCAATTCCAGGTAAAATAAACAACCCAGAAGCGGACAAAAAAGGAGCAATAAGCGGCCCTACCACCATTCCTGCTAACAGAAAATCAGCAACAAAACTTACCCAATTAACTCTTAACCTTCTAGCAAAAGCAACTCCTTGCATCTGTTTTCCCTTTGTGTCCTACTCTACCTTGAACCCGCGAGGGCGTCTATTTAGTTTGTTACTATCATAAAACTTAACAAACCCCAAAAAATAAAGGTGGGTCATGCCCACCTTATTTAAAAATCTACACTTGTCAGTTTTTTCCTACCCCATTTTCGCAGTATACGGACTTGTCAACTTATCCAACTGCTGGGTCAATAAACTCAGGAATAATCCCACATCTGTTACTACACCCAGTGATTCAATCGAACCCCTGTCACTTAACTTGGTTACAACTGCTGGGTTGATATCTACACAAACCATCTTCACACCCGCAGGCGTCATATTACCTACACCAATAGAATGTAGCATTGATGACAACATCAAAATCATCTCTGCACCTTTGAGTAGTTCGGCGTATTTTTCTTGTGCCTTAATTAAATCCATCTGGGTATCAGGTAAGGGGCCATCATCCCGAATTGAACCAGCTAGACAGAAAGGTACGTTATTTTTTACACATTCATACATGACACCATTTTTAATTACCCCAGCTTCTACAGCTTTGGCAATACTACCGTAACGCCGGATGGTGTTGATGATCTTCAAGTGGTGACGGTGTCCGCCGCGTACTGCTACACCCCGCTTCATATCGACACCGAGGGAAGTACCCATGATCGATTGTTCGATGTCGTGAACTGCGATCGCATTTCCTCCCAACAGCGCTTGTACGTATCCTTCGCGAATCAGTCGTGATAAATGTTCACCACCACCAGTGTGAATTACTACTGGTCCAGCAGTGACAACAACTTTACCGCCAGCATCGCGAATTTTACGTAATTCCCAAGCCACCTGCTCAACGACTAATTCTACGCGGCGTTCGCTAGAAACCCCTGCGGACATAAAGCTAAATTCTTCAGCATTGCGTTTTTCCCGTGATTCGGTTTTGCGAATGGTGCGGATACCTTGGACATCCACAACTACTTGTTCGCCAACTTCCAAGTCACGTAATATTTTACACCGCGCTATCAAACCTTGGGGAGTTTGGGAAATGGCGATCGCTCCGTCCATGCGTTGATTGTGTACCGTCACCCACTCACCATTAATCCGGATCTCGGTGGGATAAATCGTGCTGACATAGAAATCATCGGGAGCGACACCAGACATAATCACTGGTTCTAGCTTGACATCTCGCTCATCTTGCGGCAAGTCAACCGCACCCAAATCAATGAGTTGAGAGATGATTTCTTCCATCACCTCATGAGAGGGAGCCGATACCTTCACCTCTGCGGCTGAGGTACTTTGTCGTTGTTCTCCCAAGTTAAAGTTGAGAACCTGGAAGCTACCACCGTTATCTACAATCAAATCCAAAGCGCGGTTAATCAAGCCAGCATCAAGCAAGTGTCCTTCCATGCGAAGGATGCGGCTTTCTACCGACACATTAGCATGAACTTCTTCTCTGACTGGTTCTGTGGCTCGCAGAGTCAAACATTTGGCTGCACCCCCAGCTTTGAGAAATTCTGTGAGTGGCGTTTCAATAATTTGGAAACCCACATTCATCAGACGTTCTTTCAGGGGATCGCTTGCTTTGTTCATAATCAGGATGCGATCCACATTCACCGCATTACAGGCGAAGTTTACCGCATCAGCCTCAGCGATCGCGATCCGCTTTTCTGGCGCTACTCGCATTTCAATGACACGATTGGAGTAGGAATCAAAAGCCGCCGGATAGTAAAGCAAATAACCATCTGTTAACGGACAAAAACAAGTATCCAAGTGATAGAAGCGATCGTCTATCAACCGCAGGGATAACACTTCAATATCCAGCCATTTTGCCAGATAGGGATGAGAATCTAACTCTGAACGGAAGCCGTATCCCGCCCATAGCCAGCGTCCTTCCCGATCTAAGAGTGCGTCACCAGCTCCCTCAAACGGCAAATCTTTGGGTAATTCATAGACTTTGTAGCCGTTTTCCTCAAACCATTGCTTAAAATACGGTTCTTCTCCTTGACGCTCTTTATGCAAAAAGCGACTTAAAACAACTGTCTCTCCCAACACCAGACCAGCATTAGCCGTGAACACCATATCCGGCCAGCCCTGCTGGGGTGGCACTAAATCTACAATCGCATGTTCTTTCAGGATGTGATAAAGTTGATGCCACTGCTGCACGGCGCGATCGCGCGATGACTTATGAATATTCCCCTCCATCCAGGGATTAATTACATAGTCCACATCGTAGTGGTCAGGCGGACACATCAAATAGCGAATCTGGGAAGTCATAAAAAATGTCACAAGCGTATAGATGCGGTGGTCTCTCTTGAATACTAATTATTGCTGAACCAATTCTGCAAAAATTGATACTAATTTTATACCTTTTGATAGTTGAACAATATCAAAAAGCTTCTTTCTATTCTATATACCCGTAGACACACAAGATGAATTTTTGAGGATCGGGGATCGGGGATGAATCAGTTATCAGTTATCAGTGATCAAATTAAACTGGTAACTGTTAACTGTTAACTGATAACTGAGAAGTTGTCCTCCTTGTCCCCGTGTCCCCGCTCCCCCTTCCCCGTTCCTACAACCAATTCCCCACCAAAACGTAGGGCGCCCATAAGTAGGGAATCTGATATTGATCTAACAAATCCAATTGAGCGCGCTGGAGAGCTTCAGCTTTGGTAAGTTTAGGGTCTTCTAACTCTTTATAAAATTTAATCATGAGTTTAGCTGTAGACCCATCATCAACAGACCACAAAGTTGCTAACGTACTGCGCGCGCCTGCTCGGACTGCGATCCCAGCAAGTCCCAAAGTGGCTCGCTTGTCTCCCAAAGCAGTTTGACAAGCACTTAGTACAAGTAATTCAATAGCACGAGATTTACTGGAGTTACCTAAGCGCAATAATTGGTCAAAATCCTTGACTTTTAAAAGCTGATCCCAAGTCAGAATAAAAGTTTTCTCGGCACTAGAACTAAACTCACCGTGAGTTGCGATGTGAACAACATTATATGATGCTTCTTTGATCTGATAACGCACATTATCTTCAGTAAAATTCTGATTGAGAAGTCGTTTATGTTTAGGTATTGCTGACTGAATTTTATCCAATTCGTATTTCACATTTTTGAGAGAGGAAAAGGATCGACCTTCAATTTTACGTTTTTGACTCACTCCAGCAGTTAAAGCATAAAATTTTCTTCTTTGTAAAGGCTTGGGATCAACTAGCTGTAAACCGGGAGCCAGAGCAACAGCATATTTTTGGATTAAAAATTTTTTATTTTGCTGATCATAAAGAACAGCCATTGGGATATTTCGCAAAGAACCATCTAAAACGAATACCAATGTTTTGATATTCATTTCTATCAATTTATTTTCTCGTGGTTTAATCAACCAGTCATATACTAACCCTGAAAACTGTTTGACTTGATTAATGCGGTCGGGTTCTGCGAGCGATCGCTGTAGTTCCTCTAGTTTTTTTTCAACTTCATTCGCTTGTTGATTAATTGTGTAGTGTTCAAGTTCACTCTGATTTGGCAACTTGAGAATGATTTCGAGACGGTCTTTTAAAATTATTGGATAAATGACTGCGGTTTGAGAATCAGTTTTATCAACTACCTCATCAATATTTTCGGTTGAAGCTTGCAAACACGCTTGTCGAAAAAAGTTTTCTAGTTCTGTGAACTGTAAAGCTTCGATTACAGTACGTGCTTGTTGTAAATTTGCTTGATTAACTTCCCCACTCTGATCTTGGGGTTGCAAAAGTAAATCTACAAATTGGCGATAGACAGGTTCGACATTATCCCGAAAGGAAAACTGCACATCTGGGTTAAGGGCAACTAAATCCCTGCGAAGAGATATGAGGGTATCATATGCTTCCTTGTAGGATGCGATCGCACTTGGAATCTTACCTCTCATTTTAAATATGTATCCTAGTTGCCATTGCCACAAATAAGCAATATCCCCCATTTGCATACTTCGAGCTATTTTTAATCCCTCCTCAGTCAGCTTTTGAGCATTGTCAAAATCTTTTGTTTCTAGGTAAACTCCCCCCAAAACACCCAAAGCGTAAGCTTCTGAACGTTGATCACCAATACTTCTAGCTTGTTTAATTGCTGTTGCTAAATCTTGAGCAATTTCTTGCCATCCAGGTATATCTACGTTGGTGGCTTGTTTTAAATGTACTAAACTCTGAGTGAAGTTAATCCGAGCAAAAATTGCTGTTTGGTTAATTGGAATTTGGTTTAATCGAGGCTGGATATCAGTATATAATTGCCGTGCTTGTGACCAATTGTGCATTTCTAGTAATACACTTAATTGGTTGAGTTTTGCTTGAACTTGCACGACAGGTGAATTAGATACACTAGCCGCCTGCTCATAAAGTTGGACAGCTTGTTGATAATATTTAGAAGCCTGGTTAGAAATTGGATAATTAGGATCAGAGGTGACGTAGCGTAAAGGTGTGGGTCGTTCTTCATTAATAGCATTTTGTTGATTGCTAGCCCTATTACCGAAACCATGTTGAATGTTACCTAAGCTGATCAATGTTTCTGCTAATTGATCAGGCGATCGCAATTTTTGAGCCAAATCACGACTTTGCTGCAAAGATTCTTTAGATTTATCTAACTCACCAACTAATTGCAGAACATCACCAAGGCTGCGGAGGAGAGTTATTTTCATTACAGAATCTGGTTGTTTCTGCACAGATTTAACCAGTTCCTGTAAATTTGTGCGTGCTTGACGGTAAAGTCCCAAAGTTTGTTCAGCTTGAGCAAGATTAATTAAGCTACGAATTTTACCAACTTCATCACCCAATTGCGTGTAAATTTTAGCTGCTGGTTGCCAACTATCTAAAGCTTCTTGGGTTTTACCTAATTCCAATAGCAGATTTCCCTGAATTTCTAAGGTTTGGGCTAGGAGTTGTGAATTCTTATTAGTTTTAAGGATGTCTAAGCTTTTTAGTATATAATTATACGAATTTTGTATCTGTCCGAGTTGCTTCACGACTAAAGCAAGATTGCTCAACGCCATAGCTTGCCCTAGCTGATCTCCGTTGGTTTGGAAAGCTTCTATTGCTTGTTGTAAAATCTTGATTGCTAGAGTGTAATTTCCAGCCTCATAGAGTTTTTGAGCTTGTGCAACTAAAGATTGGGCATTTGACTGATGAGAATTACTCTTTGCTTGAGCGAAAGGAACAGCAAGTTGGATACCAGAGTTGAGATTAAACTCAAAAATAACCAAAAGTGCAGTTATCAAAGCAAAAAAGCATCTTTTCAACCACCTGCGAATGTAAAGATAACGTCTATCCATCAATGTTCATCGGAAAGCTACAATTTTATGCAAACCTGTACTTAGCGCGTTGGGCAAGCTGCGGGATTTGACCAAGGATTTACAGGCGTGGTATTTGCTGCTACTAACACTACTTCCCCAGATTTATCAATTACCCAACCTGTAGCCTCGACTATTTGATTTGGGATGGGGGACTTGGATAATGACTCGCCTCCTCTTGCGATTTCCCGATGATCAAGACGAACCCAAGGCATCTGTACAGTATTTTGAGTACGGAATACTTCGTTTGGTAAAAATGGCAAACCACCACGTCCAGTGACGACAAACCTATTGTCTGTGTCTGTGGGACAAGCTTGGGCAATTTGTTTTGTGGCATCGACGGGAATATTTGGTAGTTCCACTAAGCCAGAACTCGGATCAACATCCGGGATATTGATTTGGACATTGCCATTTAACTGAGAATTTGCCCCGGTGGCAGTGATATCACTTAAGGTTGTGGGTTGTGGGCGGAACTGCGTACCAAAAATAGCTTGAGCATTAATGGTGACATTACCGCCTCGAAAGTCTCTCGAATTGGCAGTGATATCACTATTTTCTTGGGGAATTGCAACTAAATTGTCTGTATCAATATTGATATTGCCACCAGTGACATTGCTTCCTGTAGCGTTGGTGGTGATGGCACTGCCACGACGTAAGATTAAAGTTCCAGAATGCAGGTTGATATTTCCTTGTCCGCCTGTAGTTGTAGCGGTGAGTTTGCCTTGGTTGTCCAGCAGTAGGTCATCAACTGTAATATTAAGGTTGCCTCCCCTGCCTGAACCTAAACTGTTGGCATTAATTTCTGCCCCATTATCGACAGTCAACTTCCTGGTGTTAATTCTCAAGTCGCCAGCACTACCAGGCCCTTCACTTCTAGCTAGTAGGGTGCTGGGAACAACTTGTCCATTTTCATCAATGGCTGAACCACTCACTGTTACAGATTTCGAGGCATTGATATCTAAATTACCCGCCTGACCTTCACTACCATTATCAGTGGCAACTGAGATGCTAGCGCCGTCTTTGACGACTAAACGCTGTGTGTTGATTATTAAGTCACCTCCATTACCTGTGGCTGCTGTAGATGGTGCCTTTGCGCTCCGAGCAAACAAACCACTCGGGAAATTATTATTTATTATTGATTGACCACTAGCTTCGACAAGTTCAGAAGCATCTACTCTTAAAGTTCCTCCACTACCTGCACCAATGGTAGATGTTGATACGAAACCTCCGTCACGGAGAATTAGTTTCTGGGTAGAAATATGAACGCTTCCAGCATTTCCAGAGTTGTTGAAACCTAAATTTCGAGTACCCAAGCCAGTGAAAAATCCACCACCTAATACCTCCACAGATTCAGAGGCGTTTACAGTTAAATTTCCTCCTGAGCCAGAACCAAAAGTAGATGCTTCTACAGCTCCACTATCACGTACAATTAATCGCCTCGTTTCAATTTTGATGTCACCTGCTGCTCCAGTCCCCAAAGTCAAAGTAAATAACAGGCTGGAATTTTCGTCTTTGGTACCACTTATTTCTAAAGAATCAGATGCTTGGAGCAATAGAGGTTGACCTGATTTTTCTCTTGTGGTAACTCCTCCGATTTGTGACCCGTTAGTGATCACAATATTTCTGCCACGCAACTGTATAGCTCCATTACTTTCACTAGTAGTAATAATATTAGCCCCTTGTGATATCTGCATATCTTGAAAGTTTTGGACGCCATTGTATCCCAAAGCCCAACCTTCAGTAACGGGATTCAAGCTGACAAAACTGTTAGGGGCGACACTTCCTATATCAATTCGTCCTGCGGGTGCTAATAGTGTGCCACCCTTGATTGATACATCACCACCCAACATTGCTAAAGTTTGATTAGGGAGAACTTGAAAATTCGACCCTTCTATTTGGATTGGTTGAGCAGTTTGCCCAAATTGCAAACCGATGGGGAGATTGACGGTTAGTAATGGTGTTGATTGGGGATTAGTGGCACTGAATTGAGTACCATCGGCAAAGTTGATACTATGGGCTGTACTGGCAACAAAAGAACCGTTGATATTTAATGAGGCATTGGGGCCAAAGATAATACCATTGGGATTAATTAAAAAAAGGTTGGCAGAACCGTTGGTTTTAATCAGTCCGTCGATGTTTGAGATTGAGCCTCCCGTCACGCGGTTAATGATGTTTTTAACATCTAAGTCATTGGCGAAAGCAGCTGAACCACCTGTTGGTACGGAAAATTCTTTAAAGCTATGAAAAAGGTTACTGCCAACTTTATTGCCGTTGGTAATATTAAAGTCTCGGTTATTGGTAGTTGTAACCTGGGTTGATAAAGTTCCATCTGAGGAAACTTGTGCCTGAATCAAATCGGTTTTAACCAGAAAGCATAGGGGAACTAAACTGGCTATGCAAAAATGCTGATTCCGCTTTTTCATAAACAAATTATGAATTAGGAATGATTTGATTTAACATAAACAAATTATTTGTTAATAGTCAGTAAGCAAAAACATTGTGTAAATGCTACTTATATGCTATTACTCCACCACAGTAATTTTGATAGGTTTGTAGTAAGGACTTTAGTCCTTTCTTGAGGACTAAAGTCCTTACTACAAACTCATTTAGCCTGTCAAAATCTTTGTGGCAGACTACTAGTGCCTATGTACAAACATAGCAATGCTACTTTTAAGCGTATATTATAAAGTGGTGCGTTACGGCTTTAGCCGTAACGCACCCTACTGAAGATTTACTTATATATTTCTGTTTGATTTACTCACTAATACCAATTCTATATGAAGACGCATACAAAGACCCCTCCCCCAACCCCTCCCCGCTTGCGGGGAGGGGTTGGGGGAGGGGTAAAATTCTATGCAGCTTCACGAAGAATTGGTATAAGTTATCTTAGTAATAACAAGGTACACACAAACCTTGTGCCGAATACCCCTTGAGACCATTACTACATATAAGGGTGCAGGCTTTGGGATTCTTCTTATCTAGTTTGTCTTTGTCCTCAAGCCAGTCGCTAGCTTTTGGCTGCGATACTGAGGCTTGATTTGTTTCTTTTGGCGTGACTTCAACTACTTCTGATGTAGTTACTTCTGATTGGGCTGTTGGTGTTGTAACTTTTATTCCATCAGCCATTGCAACAGAGCTAAACATCATCAAGAATGAGATAAAGATACCGATTACCAATGAGATTGTGCGTTTCATAATTTTATTTTCGGTTGAGATATACGCTTTTGGGCTTGCCCCTGAAATAACACCAATATCAATCGATAGATTTCCTGAAAAGTTGTGAGAAATAATCTAATTTGTTTGATCTTGTTCTAAGCTCGACTTTACCAACATCCTCTGACATTGACGTGTCGTTAGATCATAAGTTTGTGTCGTTAGATCACAAGTTTGTGTCGTTAGATCACAAGTTTGTGTCGTTAGATCATAAGTTTGTGTCGTTAGATCATAAGTTTGTGTCGTTAGATCATAAGTTTGTGTTGAGCGATGTCCGCCTTTGGACTGCAACTGGACGTTTGAACTCTCGAAAGGGTCTAATATTGAATAAGTGCTGAAAATAAATTCCGTATTCTGCAACTGTCATCTCTGTTGTTGCAAAAAATCTTTTACAGTTTGGTTAAAGGTTTCAGGTTGGGTCAAAAATGGCCAATGATTACCAGGAACTTGGCATAGTTGTAAGTTTTTGAGGTATGTTTTATAAGGTTTGAGTTGCCATTCTTGGCGATTAACACCTTTTTCTGGCTGGACAAATAAGGCGGGAGTATAAATTGGGACTGTTAAACCAGGAATCTGCATGACTTCCTCAAAAATGCGATCGCGCGCAGCAATTGTAAATTTACTACCCCAACTACCATCAGCCTTTTGTTCTATCCCTGCTTGAAAAACTTTTTGTTGTAAGGGACTCCAGCCTTTGTATGCTGTTAACTGACGGGCTTGTGTTTCGGCTGCTTCATAGCTAGCGAATGGCCCCATTGCTTTGAGAAACGACAAGAAGCGATACAAGATGGGAAATGTCATCTTCAAGAAACTGGGCATTTGCCAGATAAAAATCGGATCGACTAAAATCATACTCCGCAATCGTTCTGGATTTTGTCTAGCCCAGATGCAAGCTAATTTACCACTCCAGGAGTGGGCGACAACATGAGTACTTGTCCATCCTAATTTATTCATCAATGCTTCCATATCTGCGATCGCACTCTCAAAGCTATAGTCTTTTTCTGGCTTACTACTCTCACCATGACCCCGTAGATCAGGTGCAACTATGTGATACTGTGGCGCTAGGTAATCTCCCAAACTAGACCAAACCAAAGCATGGTCAGCTAAACCATGGAGTAATAATAAAGGTTCCTGATTTTGAGTTTGGTTCCACTCCAAATAAGAAAGTTGAATATCAGGCTTTGCTAAAGTTTGACGTACAGGGATCATTGCAGATTATTTGTGAAGAGATTGCTTCCGGTTTCAATGGTACAGGACTGAAGCCAAATCTTTGACCAAAAAAAAAGAGCGCTCCCAAGGAAGCGCTTTTGTTAAGCAATCATAGAACAATAAACTTAAGTTTAATATTAAAGGCCCTATTTTTAGGTTACAGAAGTTATAGCAACAAAATTAAACCACGTCTACTTTGAGAACTGTAGTTTTGTAGGTTGGGTGTAGCGACAGCGAAACCCAACATTATAGTCTGGTTAATGTTGGGTTACACTCCGTTCCACCCAACCTACATAATGTCCTTTTTGAAAAACTCCTC
>NZ_JBHFLM010000008.1:0-4483 GCF_041928655.1 Pelatocladus sp. BLCC-F211
TTTCTTAGTGTCCTTTGTGTCCTACCCTGCGCTTCGACACTCCCTGTCTACTTGCACGCCTGTCGCTAACGCGCCTACCAAAGGTAGCCGAGTAAAGCGCGTCTATGTGGTTAGTTTTTTCATGATTTTGCGTAAGTCCTAAAGACAAAAAGATTGACATTTAAATCCTGTAGAGACGTTGCACTGCAACGTCTCTACAACAACCAACAATCATTATTTATTCGCTAGCAGTTGGAGGGGTAACTGTAGTACTAGATTGTTGACTACGTTGCTCACGTTTTTTGCGATCAGCTGAGAGCATATCTGCCATTACTAACAATGCTTGGGTCATTTTATCTAGGTTGGAACGATAAAGTTCTAAATCTTTATTGAGTTTGTCATCAGATAAATGTAAGCCGGCTGAAATGGATTTGAGTGCTTCAGTGCGTTGTTTTTCGTCTTTGACTAGTTCTGGGTCTGACAGTTCTAACAAAGAGAATAAACCGATCGCAAACAAACGACTATATTTAAATTTAGGATTGCTGGCGATCGCTTGCAAATGGGATTGTAAGTCAGCATCTCGATTTAACTGAGTTTGTTGGCTTAAAGCAGCAATTAAATCTTGAGGTGGCAAACTTTTTGCTATCTCTTGCAAACGTTGAGCATCCTGTTTATAGATTTGCGGATCTGCTTCTATTGACCGCAGTAGGGCGTTAAATATCGATTCCATGTCCGATTCAGGTTCATAACCTTGCATAAATCGGTCGAAGCAAGTAACGACGCCCAAAGCAAAAATTGGGTTATAGCTGAAATCAATATTTACTGCGAGCAGGTGCATTTCTACCATCAATTCCTCTACCACTCTCCGATAAATGGTGTTAATCGGTCGGGTGTGGAGAGTGTGGAAAGTGCGCTTTGTATCTGATACAGTACGAACGTTATTCACAAAAAAATTTCAATATTTTAGGGCGACGTATGTTTATTTTCTCGCTTCCAGGTCACTTTGCCAAGTTTGGGTTTTGAGGGGATCGGGGATTGGGGATCAGGGATCGGGGATCGGGGATTGGGGATCGGGAATTGGGGATTGGGAATTGGGGATTGGGAATTGGGGATTGGGTAGTAGTTCGGTTAAGCTAAAATCCAAAATCCAAAATCCAAAATCCTATGACTTCTTCACCAGAGTTAATAGCCTTAGCTCAATATCTAGCAGGTGAATTTGACAATAGAGAACAAGCTTTAGCAGAACCTGCTTGGTATGTCCACCTACGTTTGTGGCAAATACCTATACCTCTATTTTCAGAAGACAGTATTACCTTGTTTGCGGAACAAGCTAATATTGTTAAATTAGACCAACCCTATCGCCAAAGAATAATGCGGCTGACGTCTGGGCATGATCACGATACCCCTCTCAAAGTACAATACTACATGCCTAAAGACCCAACAGCTTTACGTGGTGCTGGTCGTAACCCTTTGTTACTTCAAACTCTGACACCTGAGAAACTAGATTTGTTACCTGATTGCGTTCTTAATATCAGTCAAGAAACAGTAGCTCCCAACCAATATAAATTCACTGCGATCGCACCTGCAAATACTCGTTGCTGCTTTAGTTATGCAGGTAACACCATACAAGTTTCCCTGGGATTTGAAGTTTCTCAACAAGAGTTGAAAACTTACGACAAAGGAATTGATCCCAACACTGGTAGTGCAACTTGGGGAGCGATTATGGGACCTTATCGCTACACCAAGCGAGAACAGTACTAACAGTTCCAAATGTTATTGATGAAGTGTCTGGAATCAATCCCAAATCCAAAATCAAATGACAAATGACTTTTGACAAATGACCACCCCAACTAGTTAACTTTATTTGTGCCAACTTAACCTAGCTGGCTATGCTACGAGGTACACCCTCTAAAGCTTCCTGCTCAGTTTCAAAGATTTCAAACACCGTATCCATCATTGTCACTTCAAAAACCAGTTTGGCTTCTGGGTGAACATTACAAATACGGAAACTACCCTTAACTTTGTCAGCATCGCGCATTCCTGCGACCAAAGAAGTTAAACCAGAACTGTCAATAAAATTGACTTGACCAAGATTTACAACTACATGACGACTAAATTTAGAAATACATTCTTGCAATTTCAAACGAAATTGCCATGCTGTGGTGATATCTAAGCGACCTGTAGGTGTTAAGACAATAACAGTATTGCCGTCTTGGGTTGTATAAGTTTTTTGATCGATGTCTATCACATTGCCTCCCCTTGGCTTTGTCGAAATCTACTAGTTAGTAGTTAGTAGGGGTGTAGACGCGCCGCACGGCTTCTTATAGGTACAGACGTACTTTGCCTTGAAGCCGCAAGAGAGCGCGTCTACACCCATACAGTATTTGCTGGTTAATTATTTTACAACTCAATAACCACTATTGACTATCTACTATCCACTAACTACTTATCTCTAGTAGTTTAACTCACACTTTTTACGTGTGGCTTGGTGTCCAGTTTATCCAATCTTGGGGTTTGAGGAAGGTTTCGTATAACTCCGCTTCGGGTGTATTTGGTTCAGGTTTGTAGCCGTATTCCCAACGTACCAGTGGTGGTAGAGACATCAAAATTGATTCTGTGCGCCCGTTGGTTTGTAGCCCAAAGATTGTACCTCGGTCATAAACCAAGTTAAATTCAACATACCGTCCTCGACGGTATAGTTGAAAATTGCGTTCGCGATCGCCATATTCTATTGTGTGTCGGCGTTGAGCGATCGGCACATATGCAGGTAAAAAAGCATTACCACAACTTTGCACAAAAGCAAATAAATCTTCCCAATTGCGGGATTTAATAGTCCCTACTTGATTGCTGTACTTAGCCGCCTCACCATCGGTATGGGGACCACGATACAAAGCACCTTGACCATCTTGATAATCAAAAAACAGGCCACCAACACCCCGTGTCTCACCCCGGTGCTTTAAATAAAAATATTCATCACACCAGCGTTTAAATACTGGGTAATACTCTGAGTGATGAGCATCACAAGCTTGTTTGAAAGTTTTATGGAAATGACTAGCATCTTCCGCAAATGGATAATAGGGTGTGAGGTCAGCACCACCACCAAACCACCATACCGGGCCAGCTTCAAAATAGCGATAGTTAAGATGAACAGTGGGTACGTAAGGATTACGGGGATGCAACACCATAGAAGTACCAGTTGCATAAAAACCGTGTCCTGCTGCTTCTGGACGTTGGGCTAAAATTGAGGGTGGCAAATGGGAACCCCAAACTTCAGAAAAATTTACACCACCTTGTTCAAAGATCGCGCCTTCACTCATGACGCGCGATCGCCCGCCACCTCCTTCTGGTCTTTCCCAAGAATCTTCTTGAAACTTCCCTACACCATCCAATTTTTCCAAAGCTTGTGTAATTTCGTCTTGTAACTGTTTCATAAACTGACTGACCCTAGTTTTAGCATCAGTCGGGGGTAAACAAGTAGATGATTCTATTGGCAAAGTTGGGCTTTGGGAGTTTGTCATCATAAGTTCAACGACCTAAATTACAGTTTGCAAAGAACAACTATTTTTTACTAAAAATGCACGGCAACTAAAAAATCCGGCTAAAAATGCCCACCTTGCTTTTTTCCTAAGAATCAAGCATTTTGGCAATGTGTCGGTTTGACTAGAGTTATTGTCCCTCAAATGCGTATAGGCTTGTATATTGATTGATTTTTTTTCAAATTCTTTTCTATGTGGGAATTTTTTGGTATATATACTTAGCCAGAGCAAATTAATAGACCTATGTTGAAAGTGCGAGAAGCCATAAGGAAGCCATAAGAATTAAATGTAAAGAAAAAACATGTTTTTATGCTTAGTTGTAAGCAAAAGCTCATGTAAATTATTACAAAAATTCATGAGACAATCTTGTCAGATAAGTTTAAAGGAATACAGGTAAATAAAAATACCAATTCTTTAATCTTAAATGCAATCGCTATAAAACATAAAACCCAAGCAATGCAAAGATTATGTAATTATAAAGGCTTATTGACAAACCTTTTACTTAGTTCTGTAAGTAACTGAAGTTTTATAACTCGAAACCAGCATATAAAAAAGCAAAACTGTATAATTGCACACCATTTTTCCTGTGCATTTCCGCAGTAGGTAGGAAGACATTAGAAACTGATTAATATATTTATAAAAAATAGAAAATATGGTTTATATCGCTGGTTTTACCTAAGACATCAAAAGTTTCAATGAAACGAAGAGTGCGAGGCAAGAAAGATAAGGGAGACAGAGGGACACGGGGACAAGGGGGACAACTTCTCAGTTATCAGTTAATAGTTAACAGTTAACAGTTAACAGTTACCAGTTTAATTTGATCACTGATAACTCAATACGGTTCAGTTAAGGCTAAAAACTAAAACTAGCGTAGGTTGGGTTGAGGAACGTAGACGCGCCCTGCGCGGCTTCTCGCAGAGTAACCCAACATTATCAAGGCTTTGTTGGGTTTCGCTTGCACTCAACCC
>NZ_JBHFLM010000080.1:0-52476 GCF_041928655.1 Pelatocladus sp. BLCC-F211
GCATCTTTGACAGTGCCACAACGATATGACTTGTTTACGCGATTAAATAAATCATATCGTAAACGTTGCGTAGCTCGCATTTTATCCGGCGTAGCAACATCAGTTTAGAATCCCCATACTTCTAGTAAGGGGAGATGTCAAATAGAGATATATATAATAAATCATTATTTTCTGCCTACGAACAACAAATTTCTTTCCCTGATACCCCCATTTTTTGACTGGTTAGCCCAAAGGATTTCACAAATACTGCTACCGTTGGCACAATGAAGACAGTGCTGAATTTGTGAGTAAAACGTGAGTTCAGAAAGTATAGAAATTGCCAAAAATCGCTATCAGCAAGGAAGAGTAGCTTTTGAAAGTGGGCTATACCGAGAAGCTATTGAACAACTAGAAAAAGCAAGCGCCTTGTTGGCTCGTAATACTCGCCTTAGTGGTGAAGTACAAATTTGGTTGGCGACAGCTTACGAAGCAGCAGGGCGTACAGATGATGCGATCGCCTTGTGTGAACAACTCAAACGTCATCCCCATTCAGAAACTAGTAAAGAAGCACGGCGACTGCAATACATTCTCAAAGCACCCAGATTGCAACGTCCTCAAGAATGGATGACTCAAATTCCTGATTTTAGTAATATTGCTGACAATGAAAGTAAAATAAGTTTTTCTGCCAAGCCTAACAAATCGGGAGCATCTAAAAAGCCACCTGAGCGAGAATTTGTTGACCTTAGCCAGGTCAATACTAAAGATAATCGCTTTATCTGGGTGGCGTTGATTGCGATCGCTCTAACATTATTGAGTTTAATCTGGTTGAATTTTTAGGGATTGGGGACAAGGGGGACTTATCAATTAAAAATTAAAAATTAAAAATTGGTAAGAGGAACAAGGAAGAATTTATTCCGATCCCCGATCCCCGATCCCCGATCCCCAATGTTGACGTTTGAGGAGATTTTATAGTGATAAATTTAGCGCGTCTGAAATATATTTGCTTGGTGCTGATAGCAACTTTGCTGCTTTCTGGTTGCGTGGATTATGACGTGGGGGTACGTTTTGATAATTCTAATAGTGGTGAGTTGGTACAGCATATTAAGTTGGGAGAACGCCTTACCAGCTTTAGTGGTGAACCTGTGTATGAATGGTTGAATAGTATAGAACGTCGCGCGCGTCAAGAAGAAGGTAAAGTACGACGACCTTCTAAAGAAGAAGTGATTGTAACAATTCCTTTCAGTAATGGTGAAGAATTGCAAACAAAATTCAATCAATTTTTTCACCCTACTCTAAATCAAAAAGCTGTCAGTAGCGAATCTGACTCACAATTGCCAAAAGTAGAATCAAATTTACTGCTAAATCAGAATAATTTTTTGCTATTGGTGCGGAACCACTTGATTTATGATTTAGATTTGCGATCGCTCGCTTTAATTTCCAGCGATGGTAATGTTTTGGCAAATGCTGGTTCGATTCTTGATTTAGACTTTAGCTTAAAGACTCCTTGGGGAGCAAAAAGTATTCAAAGAACAGAAAACGCTCCTTTACCAGAAAAAAATAACAATCAGCTAGTATGGCATCTTAACCCTGGTGAACTCAATCACATAGAAGCTGTTTTCTGGCTTCCTAGTCCTTTAGGTATTGGTACATTGTTGATTGTGTTGTTTGTTGGGGCAGGCTATTATCTACGGTATAAATTTATGCCAGATCCCAGAATTCAGTTTGCCTCCAAAACAGCAGCAACTGAAGGTTAGCTAGGAGACTAGACTTTTTGCAGAAGTCAGGAAAAGGTAAAGGGAAAAGGAAAGAACAATCCCTTTATCTTTTAACTTTTCCCTTTTCCCCACAAGAGCGCAAAAAGAACTTTGGCAATAGGTCTAAAATAAGATTACTCGTGTAACCAAGGCATGATGTGTGGTTGCCAATTCACTAATTCTTCATCTTTGAACCACAAAGAAATTTCGCGCTGTGCGGTTTCGATCGCGTCGGAACCATGAATCAGATTGCGGCCAATATTGACACCAAAGTCACCCCGAATTGTCCCAGGTTCTGCTGTTAAAGGATTTGTTGCACCAATCATTTTTCTCGCCGCAGCTACGACGCCATCACCTTCCCACACCATTGCTACTACTGGGCCAGAAGTAATAAAATCAACTAACCCTGAAAAAAATGGTCTTTCTTTGTGAACATCGTAGTGGGCTTCAGCTAGTTCTCGGCTCACTTTCAAGAATTTTAAGCCAACTAGGGTAAAGCCTTTGGTTTCAAAACGACGGATAATTTCACCAGCTAGTTTGCGCTGTACGCCGTCGGGCTTAATGGCAATAAATGTGCGTTCCAAAGCGATCTCCTCAAACTGAATAAAGTTGTCCTTTGTCAATTGTCATGAGTCATTTGTCAATTGACCAATGATTAATGACCAATCACAGAATATCTTACGAAAAGTATACATGCACCAAACCCTTACTAATGACCAATGACTATTGTAGAGACGCGAGGAACATCGCGTCTCTACTTTAATTGCGTTGAAATACGAATCGATTAAATTGTAAATTCGTGGGTGAAAGATAAAGGTCAGGAAAATGCGTCTTGATTCTACTGCTGCATCTGATGAGGTGGTGAAACCGCCGTCCCATAATGGTAAAAAATCTGAATTGAAAAATCACAAGCACAAAAAATTGCTGCTACCTGCCAGCACACAAGAAGGAACAAGCGTCTGGAAAATAGAAAATAGCGAGGCGCTGTATCGCATTGAAGGTTGGGGACAGCCTTATTTTTCCATCAACGCAGCAGGTCATATTACTGTTTCCCCAAAAGGCGATCGCGGCGGTTCTCTGGATTTATATGAGTTGGTGAATGCTCTCAAACAGCGTAACCTGGGATTGCCGATGTTGATTCGGTTTTCTGATATTTTAGAAGACCGGATTGAGCGGTTAAATGCCTGTTTTGCGAAAGCGATCGCTCGCTACAACTATCCTGGTGTTTATCGGGGTGTATTTCCGGTCAAATGTAACCAGCAGCGTCATTTAGTCGCAGATTTGGTGCGTTTTGGTAAACCGCATCAATTTGGCTTAGAAGCCGGTTCTAAGCCTGAATTAATGATTGCCCTAGCCATGCTAGATACACCAGGAGCATTGTTAATCTGTAACGGTTACAAAGACCAAGAATATATCGAAACAGCGATGCTAGCCCAAAGATTAGGGCAAACACCGATCATTGTCTTAGAACAAATTGAAGAAGTCGATTTGGTGATTGAGGCGAGTCGCCAGTTAGGTATTCAGCCAATTGTGGGGGTGAGAGCAAAACTCAGTACCCAAGGGATGGGACGCTGGGGAACCTCCAGTGGCGATCGCGCTAAATTTGGTCTGACAATTCCCGAAATTATTCATGCAGTTGAAAAGTTACGTGCTGCTGATTTGTTGAATTCTTTACAACTGCTGCATTTTCATGTTGGTTCACAAATTTCTGCCATTAACGTCATCAAAGATGCTATCCAAGAAGCTAGCTGTATATATGTAGAATTAGCAGCTTTGGGGGCAAACATGAAGTATCTCGATGTTGGTGGTGGCTTGGGTGTAGATTACGACGGTTCCCAAACCAACTTCTACGCTTCCAAAAATTACAACATGCAGAACTATGCTAATGATATTGTGGCAGAGTTAAAAGATACATGTTCTGAGCGGAATATACCTGTACCAACACTGATTAGCGAAAGTGGCAGAGCGATCGCTTCTCACCAGTCGGTATTAATTTTTGATGTTCTCAGTACCAGCGAAGTTCTCACAGAATTACCTGAACCGCCCAAAGAAGGAGAATCCCACATCATTAGTTACCTTTGGGAAACTTACCAATCAATCAACCAAGAAAATTATCAGGAGTTTTACCACGACGCTACCCAATTCAAAGAAGAAGCTATCAGCCGCTTCAATTTGGGAATATTGAGCCTGACTGAACGCGCTAAGGCGGAACGTCTATACTGGGCTTGCTGTCAAAAAATACTGAGTATTACTAGAAAAGAAGAATACGTACCTGATGAATTGGAAGACCTAGAAAAAATCATGGCTTCCATCTACTACGTAAATATTTCTGTGTTTCAATCAGCACCTGATTGTTGGGCGATCGATCAGTTATTTCCAATTATGCCGATCCATCGCTTAGATGAAGAACCAACACGACGGGGTATTCTAGCAGACCTAACCTGTGATAGTGATGGCAAAATCGACAGTTTTATTGATTTGCGGGATGTGAAGTCAGTTTTAGAACTTCATCCCTTTAAAGCCGGAGAACCCTACTATCTGGGGATGTTCCTCAATGGAGCCTACCAGGAAATTATGGGGAACTTACACAACTTGTTTGGTGATACCAACGCCGTTCACATCCAATTGACACCCAAAGGCTACCAAATTCAGCACGTAGTCAAAGGTGATACCATGACCGAAGTCGTAAGTTACGTCCAATACGATTCCGAAGATATGGTAGAAAATATCCGCCAGCGTTGCGAATTAGCTTTAGAAGAAAATCGCATTACACTAGCGGAATCTCAGCGATTGCTGCAAACCTATGAACAGAGTTTGCGGAGGTATACGTATCTATCTTCGTAGATACTAACTAAGGGACAAAGGAAGGGGGACTTATCAGTTAACAGTTAACAGTTAACAGTTTAATTTGATAACTGATAACTGATAACTGATAACTGATAACTGATTCATGCCCGATCCCCGATCCCTAACTCGCATTCGTTCCCAAAAGTTCTGCGATCGCTTGATGCTCAACAGGAGTGTGAGATGGTGGTAGTTGACGGGCATCGGTAATCAGCCAGTCTAAAGAGGCTGCTTGGACATCGATAGTTGCGCCCGTCTTATCGACACAATAGCGTCCAAATACCAGCTTATCGACTAGTCGCACTCCTGCCCCCAGGCGCGACCATTCAAAAATGACGCTGTTTTCCACCGTTGCGCCACTGCATATCCAGCAATTGGGACCGATCATTGTCGGACCAACGATTTTTGCCCCATCTTCGATCTTGGTCATGCCACCGATGTAAACTGGGCCTGTGATATCAACTTTGTCCCAATTCACAGCTACATTTAAGCCAGTGTAAATGCCAGGGGCAACTTGATGACCAGGAATTTGGACATTTTTAATTTCGCCCAATAGCACACCACGAATTGCTCGCCAATAATCCGGGACTTTACCAATATCTACCCATTCAAAATCCATAGGAATGGCGTAGAAAGGCGCACCCATTTCTACTAATTTGGGAAATAATTGGCTACCGATGTCATACTCTACACCAGAAGGTATGTAATTTAGTACCTCTGGTTCAAAAATATAGATACCTGTGTTGATATTGGTACTGAGGGCTTCTTCTACCTTCGGTTTTTCTTGGAAAGCTTTAACGCGATTCTCTTCATCGGTAACAACCACACCGTAGCTCGGAACTTCTTCCCGTGGTACGGATTTCATAATAATGGTAGCAATCGACCCTTTTGCTCTGTGCCACTTGACTGCTTCTGTCAAATCCAGGTCAATCAAGGCATCTCCGCACAACACTACAAAAGTATCATCGAAAAATGGGTAGAAATCCTGGATTTTTTTCATCCCGCCAGCAGAGCCAATAGCTTCACCCACTAGCGTACCTTCAACAATTCGCCCTTCAAAAGAATAAGCAATCTGTACACCAAAGCGCTGACCATCACGAAAATAACTTTCTATTTCTTCAGCCAAATGGCTCACATTGACCATAATTTGGTCAAATCCATGTTGTCGTAACAGTTCTAGTAAAAATTCCATCACTGGCTTTTGCAGGATGGGCATCATCGGTTTGGGCATAGTGTACGTAATCGGACGTACCCTAGTTCCCTTGCCCGCTGCCAGAATCATCGCCTTCATAATATACTTATTCCTCAACCACAAGCCAGTTAACTTTAAGTGAGTGATACTTAATCATCGGTTTGTTTTTGCTCCCAGTCATCCTTAAAACCACGGAATACGGGAATTGTCGGACATGGTATAACCATATGCATAGCAAGATGACATATGTTCGCGTAGGACATCCAAAATGCTTACCCCGTTCTTATGGAACGGGGGAGGCGTTTCTTGAGTAACAACTTTCTCCATAGTCAACAAGCGATCGCTTATCCTTCCAATTTACCCAGATTTTGGTGTGATCTGAAGCATTAATTCTAGAAATATCAATCATTTCTAGATTAAATATTGCTTATTTCATCAACTGTTCTAATTGTCTGATATTATTTTCTTTCTCTGTAATCAATCTAATTTTAATATCTTGGTAAAACTCCTCTTGGCATAACTCCACTTTAGATTGAGCCGAAAGCAATAGTAACGCCCAAAAAACACTGACTTTATGGCTGTTTGGTGAATCATGACCAGTTTGATGTTGTGATTGTTTTGTTTGTGTCCACAGCTGCACTAGTTGTTCCAAATTCAACCAATTTTGCTCTAGACAAAGCTCTGTTGACCAACGGTACAAAACCTGCTCTAATTCTCCAGCAACTTCAGTCAGATTTTCTTGGTGAGCTAATTCTAATGCGGCTCGCATTGTCTGCAAGCTAGGTTGGCGTCGAGAACGCGGTGGTTTATTTACTTTTTCCACCAGTTTCAGTTGATCTGCCATCACCTGCAATTGCTCTATCAGCTCTTGCAGAGTGACGCGACGCTTTGGTGGAGGCATTGCGGCTGGGCGACGACGTAAATGTCGCTCAAATTGCAGGCGATGAGCCTGGTACAATGCCCCATTTTCTATTTCCTCCAGCAGCATATCATCTGCTAAAGTCTCTTGTTCATCCGCAGCAGATTGTAATTGCATCAAAGTATTGGCTTTGAATAACACCAACATTGATGCAGATAAAAAAGCTTGCCCTGATTGAGACAAATCAGCTTCATAGCCTTTTTTTGTTGTTTCTGGTGCCATTAATTCTATATAGCGGTCAATAACCTCAATCACCTGCACATCCCAAGGATCTATTTCTCCTTCTTCGGCCTGATGTATGAGATTTTCAATTGTTGTCAGTAGCTCAGAAGCATTCATTAAGTTTAGCTGCTAGTTGTTAGTTGTTAGTTGTTGGTTGTTTTAAGTTTTCCAACTAACAAACAACCATCAACAAAAAACAAAATCCATTACTGATTAATCTAAAATTGAGTGACCTTATTTGTAGGTAAATTGGGTACTTAGCTAAATAGTGAATTAATCTACCTCAAATGTTGTCTTTGATACAGCTTGTTTACTTTTAGTGTAATTCATCGTATCAAAAGTACCTTTAATAGTCCCAGCAATTGGCACTGCCAAGAGTGATCCTAAA
This sequence comes from Pelatocladus sp. BLCC-F211, assembly GCF_041928655.1. Taxonomy (NCBI): domain Bacteria; kingdom Bacillati; phylum Cyanobacteriota; class Cyanophyceae; order Nostocales; family Hapalosiphonaceae; genus Pelatocladus; species Pelatocladus sp. BLCC-F211. The sequence continues at coordinate 7,299 of NZ_JBHFLM010000080.1, forward strand.
AACCCAGCAATCTCAAATCCCATTAAAATCGCTACAAAAATCCATATGGGATTGATCCCGATAAAATCTCCAAGTAATTTTGGCCCTAACAAATTATCTTTTACTTGCTGCATGAAAATGGCTGCAATTGCCACTTGTACTGCTAGCCACCAATTTTGTAGTAATAGTAAAATTGTGACACTACCGATACCTAAAGTTGCTCCCACAAAGGGAATAAGTTCGGCTATGCCAATAAAGATAGCAAATACAAGCGCAAAGGGAACTTTGAGAATCAAAAAAATGGGAGTTAGACTCACCACCATAAACAAACCTAACAAAAATTGAATCAAAAAAAAGTTTTGAAAATTGAGTCGTAGGGATGTAGTGAAAGGTACACGGATTTGAGATGGTAAAAGGCTGACTAAACCATACCAAAGGCGATCGCCATACAAAAGCATATAAAAAGCTAACACAATTACCAATACAACATTCAGCAATCCTGATAACAGCGTTCCCGCAAATCCTACAGCACCAGAAGGTATTTGCTGTACTAATATTTGGATGTTGGCATTGATTTGCTGATTAATAACACTAAAATTTAAGGGCAAACGTCGTCTCTTTGCCAAGATTTGCAATCGCTCTAAATTGTCTTGACTACCATTTAACCAATCAGGAATTTTATTTAACAATTGGTTGGTTTGGTCAATAACCATCGGTACGAGTGTGACACCCAAAATTACAAACACAGTTAAAGCCAGCAACAATACGATGATTACTGCTTGGGCGCGAGAAATACGAGCGCGCTCAAAAAACTTCACCGGATAATTTAGTAAAAAAGCAAGTATTGTGGCAATACTGAAAATTGTAATAGGATGCTGAAAATAGCTAAACAGTACAGACAGTAGCCAAACATTCAGCGCGATGATTGGACCGCCCAGACCATAGATTAATAGATTTTGAACAGAAGCCCAACGTCGCATTTGATGCAATGTTCTTTACAAAACTCCTTGGCTGGATTGGAAAAAGTTACTTAGCAAAGTTACTTAGCGCTGATTATCATCATAATTATTTTTGACAAAACTACCAGGATAAAAACCCTATGGACAAAACTGTAGCTGATCTTCGCAAAGACTACACCTTACAGGGGTTAAATGAAACTGATGTTGCAGCTAATCCTTTTATACAGTTTCAAAAATGGTTTGACGAGGCACTAACAGCACAGTTGCTAGAAGCAAATGCCATGACCCTTGCTACTACAACTCCAGACGGTAAACCTTCAGCAAGAATAGTGTTGCTAAAAGATTTTGACGAAAGGGGTTTCGTTTTTTTCACTAACTATAACAGTCATAAAGGGCAAGAATTAGCTGAAAATCCCCAAGCGGCCCTCGTTTTTTGGTGGGCAGAATTAGAAAGGCAAGTCCGGATCTGTGGGCATGTAGAAAAAGTATCGGAAAATGATTCCGACAGGTACTTTCAAAGTCGCCCTTTTAACAGTCGTCTTGGTGCATGGGTATCTAATCAAAGCGATATCATAGAAAGCCGAACACTCTTAGAGCAACGGTTTCAAGAACTACAAGCTAAGTATAAAAATCAGGATGTACCCCGACCACCTCATTGGGGAGGTTTACGGGTGATCCCCACAGAAATAGAGTTTTGGCAAGGACGTTCTAGTCGCCTGCACGATCGCATACTATATACTCTTTTAGATAATGGCAATTGGAAAATACAGCGCCTATCACCCTAGAATTCTAAAAGATAGAACGGCTTACGCCCATATCATTATCTTCATCAGGATCATCGAAGGGGGGTATTTGCCCTGTTATTCTCGGAGATATTTCCCTAGATTCGCCAATATTTGCATTAATATTTGGAGCAGGAAAAGAATATTTAGTTGTTGATGATTTTGAATCTTTTTGTAAGTCAGTTTTTTGCTCTAGAGTTTTACGGATATCCTGCAAGTCTCGCTGAAATTGGTAGCCGAGTTGAACTACCTCTTCAGGAGTAAGTTTGTAATCGCTGAGGTTCTTCGCAGCATCGTCTAAAACATTGAGCGCCCAGATAATATCTTGTTTTGCTTGTGCTAAACGCTGCTTGGCTTTTTCAAAATCGGCTTGGCTCATTTTAAATTTGTTGGTAGTTGGTAGTTACAGTAGTTACAGTAGTTAAGCAAAATTAAAGTCATTCGTGGAGATAGGGAACGGGTATTGGGCATTGGGCATGAATCAGTTAACAGTTAACAGTTTAATTTGATAACTGATAACTGATAACTGAGAAGTTGTCTCCCTTGTCCCCGATCCCCGTTGCCCCTTATCCCCGATCCCCAATTCTCAATCAACTCCCTGTAAAACTTTTTCTATGGATTCGGCAAAATCTTTGCCTGTTTGCTTTGGTAGTTCCGGCTTTTCATTCAATGTCTTCAAAAGCGTAGATTTGAGTTCCGGAAAACATCCACGGATACTTTCTAAGTCCGGATCTTTACTGATCCACTCCCAAAAATCTTTATTCTTGTATCTAGCTAGGCTGTAAGTTAAGTAAATATAGGCTTGTTTTTGGGTTTCATCGGCAACATCCAAACGATAAGCTAGGGCATACCAGCAAGCAAGATAATACAGTAATTGGTAATTTAATACTGTGGTAGCATCCCAATTTTTTGCTGTTTCCAGGTTTTGTATTTCCTGTTTTGCTGCCAAGCTCAAATCTTCTTTTCCTGTGAGTAGTTGGGCGATCGCACGAGCAACTTTGATCCGTAATTCCACAGTTGGTTCTGTAACTCTTTTGAGTGCTTCTTCATAGTGAGCGATCGCACTCTGGAGATCATTAACTTTTCTGTCACCTTTTTCTGTGCGTGCTAAAAGGCTGTAAGTATCAGCCAAGTTATAGTATGGTTGATACCAATCTGGGTAAAATTCTATAGCGTCTTGTAACTCCTCAATCGCCAATGGGTAGAAAAATTTACCATGAGTTTGGGCGCTAGATTGATTAAGAACACCGAAGAAATTATGAATTTGTCCTAGATAGCGTTGACGCTTGCTACCCAAATAAAGTTTGGGTATACCTCTGATCATCTCACGCTTAGAGAGTTCTAATGCTAGCCAACGACTAGCTGTCCGCAATAGCTGTCTATAACGATCTTTGAGTGCTATTTTTGACTGTTTATCTGCTTCGGAATCAGGGAGTTCCCAGACAGTGTAAATCTGAGCAGCAATGCGGTTATCTATGTCCTGAATTTCAAATGTGATACCAATTCTTTTATGTTCTTCACCCTGGCTTTGTAAGATGCCAGTAACTTTAGTGCCATAGGGTGGGAATACTACTGCAAGTAATTGTACTAACGGATCAATTTGGTCAGGGGTTAACTCTTTGACAGAAGATATAAAATTAGTCAGTTGTTGATTTGCAGTAGCTTGTGGTAGGGGAAATCTAGTAGAAGAGAGATTGATTTCTGGCCCCACACTAGTGATATGCTCCTTTGACCGTTGGTAGACGCTTTTCATCTCTCTGGCTAATCTTTCCCGTGCCAATTGTGATAATCCTGGTAAAACACCCTCGATTTCATCTGCGCCAGTTGCATTACTGAAATTATCAATTATCAATTGGGAAGAGCGGTTAATAATTAGTAAAAAGAATCGCCTAATAACAAATAAGCTCAGTAATCCTACTAAGATTTTTACCAATAAAAAGACAACAGTAGTAAATCCCTTATCTAGCTCCTCAAAGGTTTTCACCAAATCCTTCTCAGAAGCCTTTGTATTCTTAGGCGGACTCGAAGATTTTGGTGTAACAGTTATTGCGGGAGTAACTTTTGGAGTGGCTGTGATCTGTGGGCTTGGTACAGGCGTTTGTGAATGTGCTGTTCCAGAATTGAGAACCAATAAGGTAAAAATTAACAAAAGCTGCGCTTTCACGGTTAGTGGTTGGTCAATGGTCAATGGTCATTTGTCATTGGTCATTTGTCATTGGGCATTGGGCATTGGGCATGGGGCATAATTAAGAAATTTTTGACTTTTGACTTTTGACTTACCCTACCCTGCGGGAACGACTTTGTCGAACGGGAAGCCGCTTGCGCGTCTATGACTTTTGACTTTTGACTTGTTTTGCCTCCCGTGTCCCCACACTCCAAGCACACCCCACACTTCTCACACTTCCTCAACTTCTTTAGACTGAACTATTTCTGCCTTCTGCGATTTCGTCGATACTGATGGGGGTAGGGTGCGTTGGGAAAATCCCCAGGTTAAAATTAGGGCGATCGCAGTAATCATCAACCATTGTGGTGGTACTAAATCCTCATTGACGACGCGGATTAATAGGCGTAACCCCACCAGTGCAACAGTGATATAACCTGCGTCCTCTAGATTCTCAAATTCATCTAACCACTTAATAAATAAGCCTGCCATAAATCGCAGAGTAATCACACCAATCGTTGTCCCAGTCAGTACTAACCAAGTTTCTTGGGAAACAGCGATCGCAGTGGTGACACTATCCAAAGAAAAAGCCAAATCTGTCAAAGCAATTACGGGGATCGCTTGCCACAATGAACTAAAACGCGGGCCGTGATGGTGATGTTCGTCGTCTTCTTCAGAAGTAAAATGTTGAAATACTAGCCACAGCAGGTAAGCTGCACCTAGTAACTCAAATTGCCAAAACTGTTGCACCCAAGTAGCGGTGAGCAGTAAGGTAATTCGCAGGACATAGGCAAAAACTAGACCTATGTTGAGTGCTTGGTTTTCCAGCTTTTTGTCTTCTAGTCCTTGAGCGATCGCAGCAAGAGCAATAGCATTATCAGCAGATAGCACCGCTTCCAAAAACATCAAAATCAGCAAAACTATAGTCGTTTCAATGCTGAGATGAAGATTAAGGTAGTCAAAAATTTGGTCTAGCATTCCGAGTTTCTCAAGCAGTGAAAATTAAATCAGTGAACAGTACCAGCAGCAGTTATTAGGTATATGGTGGGGAAACCCTTACCAAAGGAATAAAATTGATAACTGTTAAAAGTTACCAGTAACAGAGGAATTAATCTAAAAAGCGCAATAAATTGCTACCTTAATCAAGCTTAACGTGTGAGCGAGGAATTCTGAAGGGAAGATTCTCAGACAATCCGGCTATTGTTTTTTCAACCTCGGAAATTCGGTTTTAACCCTGAAAGTTCTGGTTTTAACCCTGAAAGTTCTGGTTTTAAACTTGGGAGATTAGATTACTGTAATGGCGTGTCATATCATTTCACGAAAAATATGATACGAATGTAGGTTGGGGAGCCAGTGCGTTGCGGGGGTCCCCCCCGTTGTAGCACCTGGCGTTTGAGGGACGTAGACGCGCCCTGCGCGGCTTCTCGCAGAGTAACCCAACACATCAAAGTCTTATAATTGTTGGGTTTCACTCCGTTCAACCCAACCTAGTCTTAAATGATTTAGGAGTGCTATAAAATACTTGCTTAATGTCGCTTTGTTCTATTTTCTTTTATCACATGTAACACCGATGGAACTAACGACACAATAATAATTAAACCAATTATGGGTAATAAATACTTATCCACCTCTTCTGCTGGTAAAGACTTACCCAAGAAAAAACCTAACAAAGTAATGCTAAAAGTCCAACCTAAGCCGCCAATTAGGTTATAAAACATAAATGTCCGATAATGCATGACACCAATTCCTGCCACAATCGGCGCAAAAGTCCTGATAATTGGTAAAAAACGAGCTAAAACAATTGTTTTCTTTCCGTGTTGTTGGTAAAACTTTTGAGTTTTTATTAAATGTTTTTTATGAAATAACCAAGAATCTTCTTTTTGAAATAATCTCCGACCAAGTTTATTCCCAGTTGCATAGCCAAGATTATCACCTATTACTGCAAATAGAAAAGAACCAATAATTAAAATCCAAATATTGAGCAAATTTTGTGAGGCGATAAATCCAGCAGTAAAAAGTAAGCTATCTCCAGGTAGGAAAAAACCAATCAATAAACCAGATTCAGCAAAAATAATTCCCCAAACTCCAAAGTATCCTAATGATTTAATTAGTTGTAGCAAATCAAAATGCATATAAACTCACAAAATTAACGAGATTAAATCCACATTTTAAAGGGTATTGATCTGCTGCAAATAAAAAATAGTATAAAGTTTAAATGATTTTAATGATCAATGGTCAATGGCATTAGTTATTCTCCTTTGTCACCACTTCTCCCTGCTCCTTCTTCTCAATTTTTAATTTTTAATTGACAAGTCCCCAATCCCCAATACAGGTATAAATCATGCTCAAACACCTGAAATTAATCGGAATATTTTGGAGTACAGCTATGGCGGCTGAAATGGAGTATCGTGTTAACTTCCTTTTAGCTGCCCTTAGTAGCATAGGCAATTTAGCAGGCAGTTTATTTGGATTATTCTTATTTTACGGAAAAGGCTACACATTCCCTGGTTGGTCATGGGAAGCAGCATTGCTAGTACTGGGAATTTTCACTTTATTGCAGGGGTTTTCAGCAACTTTTCTTGCTCCTAACCTGAATCGCATTGTTCGCCATGTCCAAGAAGGAACACTCGACTTTGTTTTACTAAAACCAATCCCCAGTCAGTTTTGGCTTTCTACCCATACTCTTTCACCTTGGGGACTACCAGATTTGGTTTTTGGCACCATATTGATTATCTATGCAGGTAGACGACTCAATTTAGAGATAAGCGATTACCTGTTAAGTGCTGTACCCTTGTGTTTTGGCTTAATCATACTTTACAGCCTGTGGTTTATGCTGGGAGCTACCAGTATTTGGTTTGTCAAAATTTATAATGTTACTGAGGTACTGCGTGGTTTGTTGGAAGCTGGTAGGTATCCGATGGTAGCCTATCCTGCGGCTTATCGTTTCTTCTTCACTTTTATAGTACCCGTTGCATTTTTAACCACAGTACCAGCAGAAGCAATGTTAGGTCGCAGCGAAATTACTTGGATGCTGGGTGCGGGATTACTGGCTGTACTGCTATTTTTTGTTGCTAATCAGTTTTGGCAGTTTGCATTACGATTTTATACTAGTGCTTCAAGTTAGCAACCAAGCGATCGCCAGCAAATACTTAACTTAAAAATAACTCCCTGATCCCTGCACTACCAATTTCCACTGCTAATGCTGCCAGTAAAAACCCTAAAAGTTGAGTAACAATAACCTCTCCTTCAGCACCGAACCACTTATCAATAAAGTTTGCCTGTCGCAAAATTAACCAACTGACGAACATTGCAGCAACAATTCCCACGATCACGCTAATATGCGGATGGGGAGATTCTGACATCAGTAACATCACGCTTGTGAGTGTGCCAGGTCCTGCCAGTAGAGGTAAAGCCAAGGGAGTAATTGCTACATCGCGATCTTTATCTATCACTGGAGTATCTAAGTCGCCTTGAAGCATTTGTAAAGAAATTAATAATAGTAGCAATCCCCCAGCGACTCTTAATGATCCCATGCTGATGTCCAAATAACTCAAAAGATATTGTCCACCAAAAGCAAAGAGCAAAAGTACTGTTATTGCTACTAAAATGGCTTTATCTATCACTTTGTTTCTTTGTTCTGGTTCCATACCTTTAGTGAGAACCAAAACAATTGGTATATTACCGATCGCATCAGCAAGTACAAAAACAGCAACAAAAGTTTTGATCAGAACAGACACATCCACAACAAACAAATATTGATTAAGGATTGTCTAAAAACCTAAACCGAATTGAGTTTTATGTTCAAGCATCTAGGGGAAGAGAGAAGTGTGGGGATTGGGGATTCTCCAGAGGAGACGCTACGCGTAGACGCGCAAGCGGCTTCTCACAGAGTACGGGGACAAGGGAGACAAGGGGAGCCACTGCGCCCTTGCGGGTTAAGAGCGTTGTAGCACGTGGCGTGGACAAGGGAGAATATTTTTGATTGGTTCACCGCGTCTTCGACTCTCAGCTCTACCTTGTTTCTTCCCAATCCCTAATCCCCGATCCCCGATCTAATCACTACGGTTGAAGCAATGGTTGAATTGCTAATTCACCTAAGCCAATAGCGGCTAGTAAATCTCTCCACTGTGTTTGAAGTGTATTATTTTGGGGATTTGTTTGGCGCAGTTGTCCTAATGTGGTGAGCGCATCGTACCAAAAGCCATTGTTGGCATAAATATTAACTTGTTGGATTGGCTGTGATTTTTGTAACTGTTGAACTAAAGTTTGACTGGGACTTTTACGGATGATTACTCCTTCTACATAAATAGGAGTTGATTGCTTTTGTGGGTAACAATAAACGTTGAAGAACCAACGATACTGTTTACCGACTTGCAGTGACGGAACGTTTTCGGGTATGGGGACTTTGATAATACCTGCTTTTGCAGGTAGAGCGATCGCAGTTTTATAAACTGAATCTTTGGTTTCATCGTCAAGCAAGACAAATTCAGCCGGATAACCAGAACTCTTAGTGTACGGTAGATAAAACCATAGTTGAGGATGTTCTTCTGTTGTTAATCCCCAAACATTTGTTACCGATGACGGCTGCTCTGTCGAGGGAACCAAAGCAGTTAGAGGTGTTTTAACATCTGGACAGCTACCTCTTCTAGCTCCCCCAAAGCGGCGACCTCCAGGAGGAGGGCCAGGTGGCAAATTAGGTAAATCAACCTTAACAGTTCCACTCTTAGGAGACTGAGGTGAAGTTGGTTGTGAGGGTTGAGTTGGCGTTGACTGCGCGACAACCAACGAAAAACTACTCAATAAGCTGGTGCTACTGAGAGTCAATAGCAAAACAAGTTTAATTGGATCTAAATTTAACTTCATAATGTGGGGAACGGGGAGCGGGGACAAGGAGGATAAGGAGGACAAGGAGGACAAGGGAGCAGGGGGACAAATGACCAATGACCAATGACAAATGACAAATTATTTTGGCTCTTGATTAATTGCTGTTATGCCAGCTGTTCCTATGAGTGCTAAAGCTGATGGTACAAAAGGTACCCAGTAACCTTGGATAAATAAACCAAAGCAGAAAATATAAAGAATTCCTGAGCCAACTACGACAAAAATTAGCAAGCGTGTCAAAGAGTGACGCATTTGCCAAGCTAGTAATCCTCCTGCTACTGACCAAATCCAAATCCACATCACTTCAGCAAAGGGATTCCATGACCGCAGAAGTGGTCGTCGGTCTAGAACAGCACTGAGAATTTGACTAACCATGTGAGCTTGTACTAATACTCCTGGCATTTGTTGGTCTAACTCAGCACTATAGGGTGTAGCCCAATAATCTGGAAAATCACCTTTAGCGGTTACACCAATCAAGACTATTTTGTTCTTAATTGCGTTGGGGTTGATCGGAGCAGATAACAGTTGTGTCAATGTTACTTGTTCAGCAATTCGCTTTGAAGAACGATAGTTGAGTAAAATTTGACCACCGTTAGTATCTATACCTTGATAACCGCCTGTTCGTGGTTTTAAGAGTGGGAAATTAACATTACCAATTTGAAAATCACCTCTGGGAGTAAACTTTGGTTTAATTCCTTCAGCCTCTAAATAGCGTAGTGCGAGTTGTAAGCTGAGAGAATAGGAAGCAGGACAAGGTGAAGTTGCTTCTTGGTTCATAAATAGCAAATGGCGACGCACTACACCATCAGCATCATAAACAAAGTCGCTAAAACCTAAACGGTGTTGGGGGAATTCTGGTGGTGGTTCAATGCCATTAGTATTGATTGTTGTATCGCTACCTTTGCAGACTCCAAATAGGTTGTTAGTTTGTTGGAGATGATTGAGTAAATTTGCTGACTCTGCTGGAAAATCACGGTAAATATCTAGACCGATCGCTCGCGGTTGATATTGTTGAAGTTTCTCCAAAACTTTATTGAGGGTTTGATCAGACACAGATGTTCCTTTCAAAGATTCACCTCTGCGACGCTGCGCTGCAATATCAGCATCACCAACGGTGACTAATAACAGGCGTGGATCGGGGTTTTCATTGATGAGAACTGAACGCGATCGCATCATCAAATCAAAGGCTTGTAAATCCCAATTTTGTAGGACTTCCAAAAATTTCAAGCCTGTAGGAATTGCAGTAATTAATACAGTATTTATTAAAAAATAAATAATTATACGTAATAAATTAGAAGAATTATAAGTTCGTTTAACAGGTTTGCTTGGAGTAATCCAGCCTGTGAACTCTTGCCAAGTGGGGGGTGATTCTGCCAGATTCTGACAAATTACTGGTAGCCAAGTAGCACAAGGAAATTTATCTTCTAATCCTTGTAATCTTTCCCGTGCTTCTCGCACTGCTAAGTATAAAGGTTCACCACCAGCAAAACTATCCAGAAAACCTTTTAAAAATTCTTGTGCGACTAAATCAGGAACAGGTTCGCGCATCACTATCATCTGAGGGATGTGCAAATCAGCTAATTTTTCTCCTAATCCCAAGCCATCACAGGAGTTAAAAATTGCCAGTTGTAAACCTCGTTCCACTGATTTTTTTAAAGCATATTTTAATTCGTCAATTGTGAGACTATCAGTTTTATTTAAAAAAATCTTGCCAGTATAATTATTTCCTTTGCTAGAACTGTGTCCAGCGAAAAAGAGAATATCCCAGTTTTTTTGCCAGAGATAATCATTTAATTCCTTACGCTGGGGTTCAACTAAAAAGCTGACTTCAGCTGCGGGTAATCCTTGGAGTAAAACTGTATCTGCTTGAGTATCAATTCCTTGACTATTACCAATAATTGCTAAAATATTTACTTTTTTATTATGAGTTTTCTTAGCAGCAATACGCTCGTTTCTTGGAGGTGCTATGGCAATTTCCGCCTTGGGATAGCGTTCAAGTACATCCCAAAGATGCCAAGGTAAACGCTGCAAATCACGATTTTCTGTTTGTAAAATGACTCGTACTATATCTGTAGGCAATAATCTTTCTAGCCATTTTTCACGCACCGGACGAAATTCCGCAGTCAGTAGCCAGGAATTAAGATGCGATCGCAATACATGAGCAGTTTTATTACAGTCTTTGAGGATCGATACATTTGTGACTTGCACCTTCTCCGCAGACAGACGATAACGATTACCTAATCTTGAATAGCTAGACTGCCACTCTTTATATTTCTGTAATAATTCTGTTGCTGCTGGTAACTTACCCGCAATTTCTGAAGAAGGTAATTCGCCTTCTTCACCAATTTGTAAGGTAACGGCAAATCCTTGCTCAAAGCTACCGTCTGCAAATTTCAGAACTACTAACTTACCCATAAATTAGAGAGTCATTCGATTTTGGATTTTGGATTTTAGATTTTGGATTTTGGATTGACTCCACAGATAAATCTGCTTGCTCTGTACCATCAAAGAAGTATCAGTAACAGAAATGGAGACACCAAAAAAAGGAGAACAAATGACAAATGACAAAGAACTAAATTACAAAATGTTCTTTTACACACGCATCATGCAATGCGACTTGAACGGTAAATTCTTCTTTGGGTTCTCCGGCAAATTTTAATTGCATATAATTGTCTGCATTTCTCGCTTGGGCTTCCAAAAACACTGATCCTGATTTGTCTAGGACTGTAAGTTGGACTTCTGGTGTTAAGTACTTTTGATTATTAGCAGGATACAGTTGCACCAGAACGTTGGTTTGTTGATCAGGTTGGGGACTAATTTCTACAACTAACATGACTAGTTGTTTGCCAATCTGAATTCCTAAATCAATTAATTTTCCTCGTCTGACTACTGCTTCTTGCTGATCATTAGTTTCATTTCCAATCAAGTTGCCGCTTCTAAATGCAAAAGCTGGCGACATTTCAGGTTGATTCCACAAGGATTCTATAGTTTGCCATCCTGCTTCAAATATACCTGTAAACCACTGGCTCAAATTTACCAATTCCGGAACTGGTAATTCAAAAGCAGGTGCTAGATGTTCGATTAATTCTTCTAGAGGTTGCAATTCAGTTAAAGGTATCTCTTCGGTGGCGACACTGGGTATAAATCCTAATAATTTTGCTTCTTGCAGAGATTCATCGACTTGCACAAACACGTAACCCACTCGTTCTTCCCAAGTTTCAGGAGGGACATAAGCAATTTGTTGATCCAATAGCACAGGACGGCACTCTAAACGCCCAATTCCTGGTAATTCTAAATCAGCCACATCAGCACACAAACGCATAATCGGATTCCAACTGTCGCTAGCTGCCAAATCTGTAGGAATACCCATCATTTGTAAATAATCATTAACTGCTAATATACACAAAGTATTCAAACGGACTCGTTCTCCAGTTTGAGGATGTGGCAGTTGACGGGCAAATTGCTGGGCAGTAGTGAAGGCTGCTTTCGTGATGGGCAGTGTTAAAGCGATATCTTCAAGACGATAGGCTTGGTGTGACATGGATCATTCCCCAAAGTTTAATGCTGCTGTATACATGTCGTTCATCATTACAAAAATTACGCAAAAAAATTGTCGCTGATTCAGGAATTAATTGTTAATGGTTTGTAGTTATTCAAGTTTTCACAACCAATTCCCAATCAATACATAAGCAGACCAAAAACTGGGTGCGTTGTAATTGGGATGCTTGAGCAATTGTAGCTGGGCGCGACGCAGCGCTTCTGCTTTGCTAATCTTGTTTTCTTGAAGTTCTCGATAAAAAGCACCGACAAACTGAGCGGTGGACTCGTCATCTATTTGCCAAAGAGAAGCGATAGTACTGCGTGCGCCGGCGCGTACAGCTGCGCCAGCTAAACCCAGAGCCGCACGTTTGTCTCCTGCTGCTGTCTGACAAGCACTTAATACTAATAGTTGTAGTGCTTCTGCTCTGGTGTCATCCCGACTACGAAGAATACTATCAAATTGAGTAACATTAATTGGGCCATCGGCAGCTAAGATAAATGTCTGATCAGCACGGGAACTAAACTGACCATGGGTTGCTAAATGCACGACGTTAAAAGGATTAGTATTAACTTTTTTCTCTAGTTCTTTACTGGTGAATTGTCGATCTAATAAGTTGGTTGTGGATATACCGGATTCGCTAATTAGCTCTATCTCTGTTTTGATCGCGGGTAAGGGTGCGAATTCGGAGTATGCTTGTGGTGGTTGAGTTAACCCCGCAGTTAAGGCTTGTAACCTTTGTTGCTGTAATGGCTTGGGATCAAAGATTTGCAAACCGACGCTCAAAGCTGTGGCGTATTTTTCTATCAAATATTGTTTCCCGTCATACAGAGAAGACATGGATAAATTACGCAATGCTCCATCAAGTACAAATACTAGGGTATTGACTCCGCTAGCTGATAATTGCGATTCAATTGGTTTGATCAGCCAGTTGTAAACCTGCTGTGACTGGGTTCTTGTAGCTTTGATCGCCGCAGGATTTAGAAGATTTTGCCGCAATTGAGTAATTATTTGTTCTACTTCTGTTTGGGAAATTTGGGTGCTGTAGTGTTGTAGAGGTTGTTTAGGAATTTTGACAATTACCTGTAGTTGATTGGGAAGAATAATTGGGTATAAAATCGCAGCTGTAGGATTTTCTTTGTCTACAACTTGATCCAATAATATACGCTGACCTTGTAGACAAGCTTCCCGAAAGAAGTTATCTAATTCGGCTATTTGCAGGGCTTCAATTCGTTGGCGTACTTTTTCTAAAGTTTTTGCTTCTGGTTGTGTTTTTTGAGAATTTAACAGTAATTCTACTGATTGTCGGTATACTGGTTCGACGCTGTCGCGAAAGCTGAATTGTACTTCTCGATTGACTGCTACCAAGTCATTACGAATTGATTCAAGGGTTTGGACTGCTGAATCATAGGCTGCGATCGCTCCTGGAATATCCCCTTGTACTTTTAGCAATCTACCTAACTGCCATTGCCATCTGTAAGCAATATCAGGTACATTACTACTCTGTGCTAAAAGTAACGCCTGTTCGGTCAACTTTTGTGCTTCAGACCATTGTCTGGTTTGTTCATACAAACTACCTAGACTTCCCAAAGCATAAGCTAAGGAGCGTTGATCGTTTAAACTACGGGCTTGTTGCACAGCTTTGGCGAGAATTTGAGCAGGGAGAAGAACAGTGGAAGACGCCTCTGAAAAAGCCGAGACAATCTCCCTTGTCCCCCTTGTCCCCATATCCCCCTGTCCTAATTTGACGAGATTGTGAGCAAAATTAATTTGGGCGTAAATACTGGCGCGACTGGCGGGAAGTTGGTTGACTTGGGATTGAATTTGTGGTAGCAAAGTCAGAGCATCTGTTGGTTTTTGCTCTTCAATTAGTAAACTGAGAAGATTGAGCTGGGCTTGGACTTTTAACAGAGTTGAGGGAGATTCTTTAACTGCTTGTTGATAAAAATCAATCGCTTGCTGTGTATGCTGGCGATCGCGAGCATTATTACCTAAACTGAAAAGACTCGCAGCAATATAATTAGGTGATTGCAGGCGCTTGGCTACTGCTAAACTTTGTTCAAGAATAGTGTGAGATTCTGGAAATTTGCCTACTAATTGTAAGACATCGCCTAGCGATCGCAACATTACTGTTTTTTCTGGTGAGTCACTTTGCGATCGCAATGTTTGGTTTACTTGTAATAGTATTTCTTCTGCCCGACGGTAAAATCCACTAGAGATTAATGCTTGAGCTTGATTAATCTGCGATCGTACTACACCATTTTGATCATTTATCTGAGTATAAATATTTTCTGCCTGTTGCCAAATTTTCAAGGCTTCTTCAGGTTGTCCAATTGCAAGTTGCAGACGACCTTGAATATCGAGAGTTTGAGCTAATATTTTGCGATCGTCTGTACTTTTGAGGAGATTTAGACTTTCTGTAATTGCTTGCTTGGCTTCATTCCACGCACCGAGTTGTTGATAAGCCAGAGAAAGATTACTCAGAGTCACAGCAAGTTTTTTTGTCTCTCCCTGCTGGCGATAATTTTGGGCTGCTTGCTGCAATACTTGTACTGCTTGTGCAAACTGGCCATGATCGTAGAGTGCTTTCCCTTGTTGTAAATCAGCAGAGATTGTGGGGGAAGTAGAAGCAGGAGGGTTAGGAATTTTTGCTAAAACTGGTGAGATACTCAAGCAGAGTAAGGTAGTTAATAGTATTAGGGCGAAGAAGCGATTTGTCTTCTTTGTTCGTGTCATAAGTTTGAGTCAGTCATTCTCTTCCCACTCACAGAATATCTATTTGACGAACCACAAAGGACACAAAGGACACAAAGATTTAACTCAATATTAAAAGGGATCATAAGGGGACACGGGAGACAAGGGTGTGTGGGGGGACAGGTCGAATATTTTTGATAGATTCTCCCTTGTCTTTTACTCTACACTGTCAGCGAGGATCAAACACTCGTCGTCGAGGATCAAACACTCATTAGCGAAATACAAATACTTGTTTACGAAAGACAACTCTTAAAGCCCAATCCCCGATCCCCTACTTCACCGATTTCCCATTTCCATTCACTCCTTGAGTCAAGCGTAACAAAGCTTGTTCTAATTCTGATGAAAGTTTGATGGGTAAGTCGCCGGTACGCATATTCAAATCTCTTTGTGGGAAGGGAACTTCAATGTTGTATTTTCGCAAAGAGGCTTCGATGAGAAAATATATATCACTTTTAATCGGTGTTTGTTGGTGGGGTTTGTCAATCCATACTAGAAGTTCAAAATCTATGGCGCTTTCACCAAACCCTTTGAAAAATACTTGGGGTTGGGGTAGTTTTAAAACTTCGGGGTGATGTACAGCAGCTTCAATGAGTGCTGTTTTTACCAAGTTTACGTCTGAACCGTAAGCAACACCCACTGGTAAATGAATCCGAGAAACAGGGTTGCGATGGCTCCAGTTAATGACTTCGGTCTCTAGAAATCGAGAGTTGGGGACGATAATTGAAATTCGATCTAGTGTGCGAATTACTACACTCCGCGCTCCTATGTATTCCACTGTTCCCATGTATTCGCCCACTTCGATGAAATCGCCTACTTGGATGGGACGTTCAAATAATAATACAATTCCACTACCAAAGTTTTTAGCAATGTCTTGGAAGCCAAAACCAATTCCCACACCCAAGGCACTAGCTACAATTGTTAGAGAACTAAGGTCTAGTCCCCAAATTTGTAGCAAAACAATTGTACCAAAACTAATAAATGCATACTTGCAAATAATGGCGATCGCTTCTTGCGCTCCTCTGCTGATGCGTGTCCGACTTAAAATGCGGGAGCGTAGCAAGTTTGTTGCTGTACCTGCACAGATCATTAGCCCCAAGAGCAAGATAATCAAAATTAAAATATTGGTCAGAGAATAGGACTTTTGTCCCAAGGAAAAAATTGGAGAGGTAAGACTAGCAAATATCCTGGTCGCGATATCATAACTCAAGTTGCGGGTGAGAGGAAAGAGATTAGTAATATAGAGAACAACCCCTACCCAAAGTCCTATCCGTGCTAACAGCAGGGTAGCTTTAAACAGGAATCTTGATGTATTTTGGATTTGGTTATCGCTAGAGGAATCAGCCGAAACTAGCATTTGTGAGAGGCGGTTTTGGGTGAGTTGCCATACAATTCCTAATAACCGATGTAGTGCGATCGCCATCAACACAATCACAACACTCAAAATTGATGTATTGCGAATAAACTCTGCACCTCTCTCGCTATGAGCTTTTTGGATTGCATCTTCAATTTTTTGAACCCAGATCCTAGCTTGTTCTTCGGGAGTAGCAGCAGAATCTATATCGTTCTGGGTGACGGTCAACAAGTACCGACCATTAACTACGATAATTGGAGAATCGTTGCGTTGTTCAATTTTGATATCAGGCGCTTCATCGGATTTAACAACTGCTTGCAATTGAGAACTAATGAATTTCGCTCGTTCTTGAGCTTTCGATTGTTCATTACTGCTGACTCTAAAAACCAACCGACCATCTACAGCAACAGGTGCATACTTTACAGATTGTGCTTGTACAGGTGCTAATAGGAAACTGATCAACAATACCAATACAATCAGAGTTGTCTGAATAAGTTGGGAGTACCGAGTGTGAGGGAACTTACGATTTTTTCTCATTTTTACCGAGGGTTACTGACTTTGCGATCGCGTTTTATGGAACTTTAGTTCCATCATTCAAAAAACCCTATAGTTCACTTCCTCAAAAGTTTCTCATTTTTTGCTCCTAATTTGGAAATTAATTCAGCCTGGTTTGAACTCGAAATGTTGACCAAAATATTACTTAGTATTGCAGCATTACTAGCGATCGCATTCTTGATCTTGGTAGTTGTGAGAATTAAAAATGACAATGAAGTAAGTAAAATCTGGCAAGAGCTAGCAGATTTACCCACAGAAAATGTTTTTACAGAAGATATGGTTGCAGGATTACCAGCACCTGTACAGCGCTATTTCTTACATGCGATCGCACCAGGAACTCCCTTGGCGTCTTCTGTAACTCTGGAAATGAGTGGTAGTTTTAGGCTGGGACAAGATAAACCTTGGGTTCCCATGCAAGCTAAACAAAGAATTTCAGTACTCAAAGGATTTGTTTGGCAAGCTGCGATCGGTCGTGGTTTGTCTCAAGTAGTGGGTGCTGATTATTACAGTAATGGTTCGGGGAGAATGCGGTTTTCTCTTTGGGGATTAGTTCCTTTAGTTAATGCTCATACTCAAGATATTGCTCGTTCTGGGGTTGGTAGACTTGCAGGAGAATTTGTCTGGCTACCTTCTGCGTTGTTACCTCAACACGGGGTCATTTGGCAAGCAATTGATGAGAAGACTATACAAGCAAATCTTGTAATTGATGATGAATCTGTAACACTAACACTGGCTGTAGATGCCGAAGGCAAAATATTAAAGCTTTCTCTGCTGCGTTGGGGAGATCAGACAGATAATGGTAGTTGGAATTATATTCCATTTGGAGTAGAATTTCAAGCAGAACAAAAGTTTGATGGCTTCACAATTCCATCCCAGATGAATGCGGGTTGGTGGTTTGGTACAGAACGTTATCTTGAATTCTTTCGCGCCACCATTGAAAAGGCTGAGTTTAGTTAAAAAATCCAAACAAATAAACAAAAGTAATAGTTGTTTAATTTGAAATGCTATCAGAACACTTTACTGAAGCTCTTACCTATGCTACTCAACTGCACGCCAAGCAAGTTCGTAAAGGATCGGGTGTTCCTTATGTAGCTCATTTATTAGGTGTTGCTAGTATTGCCTTAGAATATGGGGCGAATGAAGATGAAGCGATCGCTGCGCTTTTGCATGACGCCGTCGAAGATCAAGGCGGTGCTGCAACACGAGAAGAAATTCGCTGTCGCTTTGGTGACAATGTGACTGCTATTGTGGACGGTTGCACTGACGCCGATACAATACCTAAACCACCGTGGCGAGAACGTAAAGAAGCATACATTGCTCACATTCCTACAGCTTCGCCTTCTGTGTTACTTGTGAGTGCTGCTGATAAACTCTACAATGCCCAATCAATTCTCAAGGATTATCGGATTTTGGGTGAATCACTTTGGCAACGCTTTCAAGGAGGTAAAGCAGGTACACTTTGGTATTATCGGGCATTGGTAACTGCTTTTTCCCAAACTGGCTCTAGTCCAATTTTTGAAGAATTAGAACGGGTAGTGTCAGAATTGGAGAAATTAGTAGAAGAAGGATAAAATTTCCTGCTTGTTATTGATGCAATTTGTGAGGGGAAAAAATGCCGTTTCGTTTGTGGCGATCGCGTTTTATTATTTTTACAGCTATTGGATGTCTTATCTTAACGTTCGCAATTAGTTCTGGTGTACGTGTTCTTGCTCAAAATAATTCCACCACACCTAAACATCTAACTACAGTTACGGCTCAAGCACCAAATTTAGGAAGACATTTCAAGGAATTAGGACTAGAAGGCTCAATCTTAATTTACGATTTGAACAACAACCGCACCTATGAACACAATCCTCCACGCAACGCTACAGCAATGTTTCCCGGTTCGACGTTCAAAATTTTTAATGCAATGGTGGCGTTAGAGACTGGCATTATACCAGATGATGTAGCTGTTTTGACCTGGGATGGAATTAAACGTCCAATTGAGGAATGGAATCACGATACGAATTTACGTCAAGCCTTCAAAGATTCTACTGTCTGGTTTTATCAAGTGTTGGCACGTCGAGCCGGATATAAGCGAATGCAAGAATTTATTGATCAAGTAGGCTACGGTAATCGTCAGATTGGTACTGCTGAAGATATTGATCGCTTTTGGTTAGAGGGGCCATTGCAAATTTCACCGAAAGCAGAGATTCAATTTTTACAACGGCTGCATCGAAATAACCTGCCGTTTTCGCAACGGACAATGGATCTAGTGAAAGATATCATGGTGCGCGAACAGACTCCAGAATATACTTTGCGAGGTAAGACAGGATGGCTAAACAGTACTAAACCAGAATTGGGTTGGTTTGTGGGTTATCTAGAACAGAACAAAAATGTCTATTTTTTTGCAACGACAATGGACATGCGTCAACCATCAGACGCACCTATGAGGATTGAGATCACACGACGCAGTTTCAAAGATTTAGGTTTGCTTTAATCAAGCGATCGCTCGCGGTTGGTTTGTTAAAAAGATGACACCCTGAATAGATATAAATTAAGTAAACGCAGGCAAAACAAGCCTGCGATCTTCTGTATAATCGTAACTTTTGATACTAGCGGAACATACTACTTACAGAGCTATCTTCATGAATCCGCCAAATCGTTTCTCCTAAGAGATTCGCTACTGACAACACCTGTAATTGCGGGAAGCGATCGCTCTCTGGAATCGGAATTGTATTAGTCACAATTACTTCCTCAAAGATACCGCTTGACAACCGCTCGATAGCAGGCGGGGAGAACACTGCATGGGTAGCACAGGCATATACCTGACGCGCTCCTTCTTCACGAAGTAGCTTGGCTCCTTCTGTAATTGTGCCGCCAGTATCAATCATGTCATCTACCAGCACTGCTGTTTTACCCTTCACATCACCGATGACATTCAACACTTCAGCGACGTTGTGAGCCTGACGACGCTTGTCAATAATTGCTAAAGGAGCATCATTGAGCTTTTTCGCAAATGCTCTTGCTCTTGCCACACCGCCAACATCCGGTGAAACTACCACAATGTCAGACAGTTCTTTGCTAACTAAATAATCCAGAATAACTGGTGAACCATACACGTGATCTAGGGGAATATCAAAATATCCCTGTATCTGTGCTGAATGCAAATCCATGGCCAAAATCCGGTTCGCACCTGCTTGAGTGATCAGGTTAGCAACCAGCTTGGCAGTTATTGATTCTCTTCCTGCTGTTTTTCTGTCAGCACGAGCATAGCCATAATAGGGAATTACTGCTGTTACCTGTCGAGCCGATGCTCGCCGACAAGCATCAATCATGATGAGTAATTCCATCAAATGATCATTTACCGGTTGACAACTGGGTTGGATTAAATAAACATCACAGCCCCGAATAGATTCCTGAATTTGAATATAAAGCTCTCCATCGGCAAATCGCTTGCGGATCATTGGCCCCAAGTCCATGCCTAGATAACGAGCTACTTCTTGAGATAAGGGTACATTAGCAGAACCAGAGAACAGCCGCAGGCGATTATTTTCAGCTATTCCTGTTGCAGTTGATGGCAGTTTGAAAGTTGCAGTACTTAGCACAGCAGGTCCTCGATGTGCATTCATGGCAATATTATCATCAGATATTTAGATTGTTTAAGAGCAATAGTCCGAAAAACATTTGTGAGTTTTGTTGAAGCTTTCATCAAAACTTGATACATACCTCCATGAAACTACAAGGTTCTCATTTTTCTGTTTTTGTGGTAAACACACTTTTACTAGCTCACACCTGTAGTCGAGAGTTTTAACTCGCTCTCAAAACCTGAAGTCTCATATAGATTGCTTGGACGGACTACTTTATTTTTTTGCACCCTATTTACAGATAGGAGAAGACTATTCTAGTTTACTTGTAATGGTAAAAACACCTATGAATCAATTAATTATAGTCGTCTAGATATCCTATGATACTAGCTGCAAATAAATAGATTACCAGACTTGCAAGATAGTTTTCCACCACCAAGGAAAAAGAAATGAATCGAAGCTCACAAAGCAATGGGAACTAAAATAGGGATTTTTTGATCATTTTTACTATTTTGTACCGGAAAAGCAGTGCGAAAATAGATTATAAGCAAGTGTATTAAGATTTTCTTTAATATACGTACAATTACAGCAGTTGACAAATTACAACTGTTGGATATGATTTTTGCGAGTGAGTTACTCCGAGTAGTGCCGTTACACTCAATTAACTAAAAGATGCAACCACCAATTTCAACTGGTACTGTTTTGCAAAACCGTTATCAAATTATTCAAATTCTTGGTCAAGGGGGATTTGGTAGAACCTATTTGGCAGAAGACCAGAGGCGCTTTAACGAACTTTGTGCCATCAAAGAATTAATTCCGAACACAACAGATCCTGTTGCTTGGCAAAAGGCACAAGAGCTTTTCCTCAGAGAAGCAAATATTTTGTATCAAATAGAACACCCGCAAATACCAAAATTCCGGGAAAGATTTGAACAAGACCAACGATTGTTTTTGGTGCAAGACTATGTAGCTGGTAAAACCTACCATACTTTGCTGGATGAACGTAAAGCTGTTGGTGGTGCATTCACAGAACAAGAAGTCTTACAGTTGATGCGCTCTTTGTTACCAGTACTAGAACATATTCACAGTCGAGGCATTATTCACCGGGATATCTCACCAGACAATATTATTTTGCGTGATCTTGACAATCAGCCCGTCTTAATTGACTTTGGGGTGGTAAAAGAACTAGCGACACGATTGCAATCTGCTAATCCGACAGTACCAGCAACTTATGTCGGAAAATTGGGTTATTCCCCCAGTGAGCAAATGCAAACAGGACAAGCTTATCCCAGCAGTGACTTATATGCACTGGCAGTGACAGCAATAGTATTGCTGAGTGGTAAAGAACCTCAAGAATTATTTGATGAAAATCTCTTGACTTGGAATTGGCAACGTTGGGTGAGTGTGAGTCCACACTTAACTCATATTTTAAATCGGATGTTGAGCTTTAGACCGAGCGATCGCTTCCAAAGTGCAACGCAAGTAGCACAAGCATTGGCATCTGGTGGGCAACAAACACCCCTAGCTTCAGCCTCTATACCAGCTGCATCCAGCCCAGGAGTCTCCAACGTCCAAACAATTCCCGTTGCTCGTCCTCCTGACCCAGCATCACCATCAACACCTAATACACCCGCTAACACAATTCCAGAACCTGCTAGTAGGTCATTTTTAGATAACCCGTTAGCAGTCGGATTGATTACTGTTGCCGTGGTGAGTATAGCAGGAATCGGCTCTTGGGCGCTGGTGCGTACTATTCGCGGGACACCATCAGCACAACCAACTGAAGTACCAACACAAACTTTTCCTTCTCCAGTAGTTCCTGACGGTTCTACAATTTCACCCACACCCACAGTTACACCTACGACAAACGAGCCAACAATTATAAGTAGACGCCTGACTTTAGATGCATCTGGTGGTACCAAAGTTGAGGGTACAATCACAGCCAATCAAATCATCCGATACACATTCCGGGGTCAGGAAGGGCAAAATATAATTGCGTTGTTAACACAAGAAAGTGGTGTTGTATTAACTGTTTTAGACCCAGATAGAGAACCAATTGAAAACTCTGCTAAAAATACCACTTTCTATCAAGGTACATTACCTGTTAATGGTAGATATACGATTGATTTAACTCTACCTTTAGGAATTAGTGAAGGCGACTATAGCCTCAATATCCAAGTAGAAAGTCCACCTCAGCCTACACCCACCGAAACCCCAACAGAAACACCCACCGAAACCCCAACAGAAATACCCACCGATATCCCAACAGAAACACCTACAGAAACACCTACTAATACTCCATTTCTACCTATTCCCAATCAAAATCCCAATAATCAACCGACTAATGGCACGTCTAATTAGTTGCTAAGAAGATGAGAGTTTGTAGTAAGCACTTTAGTGCTTAAAAAATAAGGAATTAAGTCCTTACTACGAACTTGACTAAGAAATTGTTAGTAGAGACGTAGCAATGCTACGTCTCTACTCTCGATAGGTTGATTTAACGATAATATATTGACAATATTAAAAGAGAAGAAGCAGCTAGCAATAATTCAAACTTCCTCCACTAACTACTATCTACTACCCACTAACTATTACAATTGAACGCACTACTAATCACTGGAACAGATACAGAAGCAGGCAAAACTGTTTTAACAACAGCATTAGCAGCCTATTGGCAAAAATATTGTTCTGCTCGTAGTTTGGGTATTATGAAACCCATACAATCAGGAGTGGGCGATCGCGAATGGTATCAACAACTATTTAGCTTGGAACAATCTCCTGATGAAATCACACCTTTGTATTTTCAAGCACCTCTAGCCCCCCCAATTGCCGCAATTCAAGAAAATCGCCATGTAGATTTAGCAGTAGTCTGGCAAGCTTACACAGCTTTATGTCAGCGTCGAGATTTTGTTTTAGTAGAAGCTTTAGGTGGATTGGGTTCACCTGTAACTAAGGAATTGACAGTAGCAGATTTAGCAGGTGAATGGCGCTTACCTACGGTGTTAGTCGTACCAGTCAGATTAGGCGCGATCGCTCAAGCAGTGGCGAATGTCGCCTTAGCAAAACAAACACGAGTCCAATTGCTGGGAATTGTTCTAAATTGTGTCCAACCCCGCACAGATGAGGAAATCGCCAACTGGACGCCAGCAGATTTAATTCAGTCTTTGACAAATACCCGTGTTTTAGGCTGTTTACCCTATTTAGAAAATCCAGCAGATATAGACAAACTTGCACAAGTCGCTTCAAATTTAGATTTAGAGCGTTTGTTAGTCATTAGATCAGGGAACGGGGAACAGGGAATAAGGAATGGGGAACGGCGAACAGCTTAAAGAATGTGTAATGAAACCTATTAGTCATTAGCAAAGAACAAATGACAAATGACAAATAACTATCCCGATTCACAATATAAATAACCGACAGTAATTTAAAGAAAATGGTTTCGACCTTTCCCAACTCTACCAATATTGACTTATCTCGCGTTCGCCTTGCGATTCGCTCATTGCAACCGCAATTAGTCGAATGGCGACGTAGATTACACCAAAAACCAGAACTCGGTTTTCAAGAAAAACTCACTGCTGAATTTGTCTCCCAGAAATTACAAGAATGGGGAATTGAGCATCAAACAGGTATTGCAGAGACTGGTATCGTTGCGATTATCCGGGGTGAAAAACAACCAGAAGCATCCAATCCAAAATCTATAGACGCTTCTGCGGCTACCTACGGAAGCCA
Organism: Pelatocladus sp. BLCC-F211; assembly: GCF_041928655.1. Classification (NCBI taxonomy): domain Bacteria; kingdom Bacillati; phylum Cyanobacteriota; class Cyanophyceae; order Nostocales; family Hapalosiphonaceae; genus Pelatocladus; species Pelatocladus sp. BLCC-F211. The sequence continues at coordinate 31,554 of NZ_JBHFLM010000080.1, forward strand.
CTCCGTGTCGAAGCGCAGGGTAATCCAAAATCCAAAATCGAAAGTCTTGGCGATTCGTGCGGATATGGATGCTTTACCCATCCAAGAACAGAACGAAGTAGCCTATCGTTCTCAGCATGACGGGATCATGCACGCTTGTGGACACGATGGACATACTGCGATCGCTCTGGGTACAGCTTATTATCTCCAGCAACATCGTCAAGACTTCGCCGGGACTGTGAAAATCATCTTCCAACCTGCGGAAGAAGGACCAGGAGGCGCAAAACCAATGATTGATGCTGGGGTGTTGAAAAATCCTGATGTCGATGCCATTATCGGTTTGCACCTGTGGAATAATTTGCCGTTGGGAACCCTGGGTGTACGTGCAGGTGCATTAATGGCAGCTGTAGAAACCTTTAACTGCACGATTTTTGGTAAAGGCGGACACGGCGCTATGCCCCATCAAACTGTAGACTCAGTAGTAGTTGCAGCCCAAATCGTCAATGCTCTACAAACAATTGTGGCTCGTAACGTCAATCCGATTGATTCAGCAGTGGTGACAGTCGGTGAACTCCATGCAGGTACAAAATGCAATGTGATTGCAGATACAGCCAGAATGAGTGGTACTGTTAGGTACTTTAATCCGGCTTTGCAGGGCTTTTTCTCCCAAAGGATCAAGCAAATTATTGCTGGCGTTTGTCAAACTCTTGGTGCTAATTATGACTTTCAATACTGCGAACTCTACCCAGCCACAATTAATGATGCAGGGATGGCGGAATTAGTGCGATCGGTTGCAGAAGAAGTGGTAGAAACGCCCGTGGGTATTGTACCGGAGTGTCAAACAATGGGCGGTGAGGATATGTCCTACTTTTTGCAGGAAGTTCCCGGTTGTTATTTCTTTTTGGGTTCTGCTAATCAACAGAAGAATTTAGCTTATCCTCATCATCATCCCCGTTTTGATTTTGATGAAACAGCGTTGGCGATGGGTGTAGAGATGTTTGTGCGCTGTGTTGATAGGTTTTTGAATCGATAAGTATACAAAGAAATAAAAAAAGCCCCGGCGATTGGAAATCGCACGCCAGGTGCTACAACGGAGGAGCCACTGCGGTGGACGGGTTCCCCGGCATAAAGCAGGTGGCGTGGAACCTCCGCAACGCACTGGCTCGGCTACACAAACAAAACCCGCCTACGCGGGTTTCAATTATTTAGTTCCCAAGTGGAAATCAGAGAGTTTTGTTGATGATGAATTGGTTGATTCCTAATGTAGTTTGCTACTTTATCTATACCATCATGGCTAACAGTAAAAGCGCCATAGCTACCTTGCCATTTAAAAAATTTACCTGGTTGGATTTCGTGAGTAACTAAATGGGAAGAACTACCTTTTACTTGTTTAATTAAATGGGATACTGTTATGGTTGTGGGAAAAGCTGTCAATAGATGTACATGATTTTCTATTCCACCAATTGCGATCACAGTGCATCCGAGTTTTTTGCACTCCCCAATAATTGCAGCATAAATAGGCTTTTGGATCTCTGGTGTAATTAAAGGTGACTGCTCATTTTATGATTCAATACAACACCAAACATTATTTCGCTATTTTAAATATGCTTAGGCTCTAAGAATTAAAATCTTTAAAGAGAGAAGATTTTTTTGCTATAATGTCTAATCTTGTCGTTATTTTATATTTAACTTATTTATGGAGGATGTAAAACTTAAGTTCGCTGATTTATTTTCTGGCATTGGAGGGTTTAGGTTAGCTTTTGAAAAAGCTAAGTATGAGTGTGTATTCTCCTGTGAAATTAACGAGGAGTGCCAAAAAGTTTACTACAATAATTTTGAAGAAATTCCCGCTCATGATATTAGAAAAATTGACATACAAAATCTCCCTTATTTTGACGTTCTAACAGCAGGTTTTCCTTGCCAGCCCTTTAGTATCTGTGGAAGAAGGAAAGGTTTTCATGACACCAGAGGAACATTATTTTTTCATATTTGTGAAATAATTGAGCATGTTCATCCTCCTGTAGTTGTACTTGAGAATGTTAAGCATATATTACATCATGATAAAGGTAGAACATTAGAAGTAATACTGTATGCTTTAGAAGATTTAGGTTACGTGGTTAACTATGAAATATTAAATTCTAAAGATTTTGGATTACCGCAAAATAGAGAACGAGTAATTTTCGTTGGTACTAAAAATAAAAAATTTAATTTTGGTTTGCTCAGAAAAACCCACCCATTCCCAATTCTAAGAACATTTTTATGTGATTCAGGAGATTTTGAATACTTAAATCCTCAAGAGTATACGCTGATAGATAACCCTAAACAACAATCCTCTGGTTTGATTTTTGTGGGATACCGTAATAAAAACATTTGGAAAACTGGTATTAGACCAAATACGGAACATTTATCCAGAGTTCACCATCAACCAAATAGAATTTATTCTATATATGGAGTACATCCAACAATACCATCTCAAGAGACTTCAGGTAGATTTTTTATTTATATACCAGAAGAAAATTTAGTTCGGAAATTAACAATTAGAGAATGTTACAGAATTATGGGTTTTCCTGATAGTTTCAAGACCCATAGTAATTTAGGAGAGTGCTATAAACAGATAGGCAATTCTGTTGCTATACCAGTAGTTTATGAACTTGCTAATCAGATTAAAGAACAAGTTTTTTCCTCTCAAAAGATGGAAGATGAAATCATCAATCTTAATAATAAAAATAATACTGAACAAGCAATTCAACTAGAGCTACCTTTAATAATGAATCACAAAGAAAAATTTCTACAGATTTATAAAATCACATCTGAACTTGAATTTAATCAAATACAAGTTCCAGAAGAGTATCAAGCGTATGTTTCAGAAATTGCTAAAAACTGCTTTATGAGAAAAGGGGTTTATACAGCATTAATTACTCTTTTAGTACATAAAATTTTGCATCCATCTCAGGATATTAGATATCACCAGGCTGAAATGCAAGATGGTTTTTCCGCAAGAATTATAGATACAAAGTACATCACTCCTACATTGACGGAGTTAGGACTACCTGCAATGGCCGAAAGTGGTTGGTTAACTCGCTCTCTTGAACAACCATACCCTTATACTTTAAATTACAACGGAAATATAACTCCTAAACCTCTAAAAATCGCCTTTTTAAATATAATTGATTTTGTACAAACATCTCCTGAAAAAGCTGAAGATGTGTTAAAGCTGCTTCTTAAATTGGTCAGAGCAGCTAAAAATGATAGCGTTGTTGAAATCATTAAACTAACGAATTATGAAAAACTAGATATAAAAAATGTAGTAAATGCTTTAGAAGAACATTTTAATTATGACTATAAAACTGTTGGTGGTTCAAAATTACCCGTTATTGCTTTCTATGCTATCTATCAACTTTTAATTAGAGAAATCTCTAGATATAGTTCATGTAAGTTAAGAAAATTAGGTAGTCATACAGCTTCTGATAGAACTGCCAAGACTGCTGGAGATATTGAAATCTTAAACAAAAATAATGCTCTAATTGAAGCTATAGAAGTAAAGCATGGTCAAGAAATAACTTTGCAATTCGTTTACCGAGCTAAAGAAAAAATTATTAGATATAATCCTAGTAGATATTACATTTTTGCTTCAAAAGATATCAGGCAATCAGAGTCAGATAAAATTAACAATTTAATTAAAGAAATCGCATCTGAACATGGATGTCAAGTAATTCTTAATGGAATTATTCCTACAATCAAATATTATTTGAGGCTAATAATGTCTATAACAGACTTTATTGATGGATACTCTCAACTCATAGAGTCAGATAACGAAATACAAAAAATTCACAAAGAAAAATGGAACGAAATATTAAGCAGATTAGTGATTGATGAATAAGAAAATGATGTCTTCAAAAATGATTTTATTCTATAAGCAGTCTTAAATGAGAGCCGTGGTTCGTAACCCAAGTCATCGGTTAATAATCACAGAGGTTTGGATTTATTGTGACATAATCATCCAAACCTCGATAATTTCTTGATTAAAAGTATATTTTGCCAGTTACAGCTACCCCTTGCTACGAAGCTTTGGCTTCCAAAGATTTTAGCAACTCTGTATTTACTCCCGATTCGCGAGTTAAGGAAATTTTGCCAGTGCGAGCAATTTCCTTCAAGCCAAATTTTTGTAACACTTGCACGATCGCCACCATTTTTCCTGGATCGCCGACAACTTCCAAAGTCAAAGAATCTTCGGCTACATCTACCACTCGCGCCCGGAAAATTTGCGATAACTCGACTATTTCCGAACGGGTACTGCTGGTAGCATTCACCTTGAGTAGCATCAATTCGCGTTCTACACAGGGAATTTCAGTAATATCCTGCACTTTGAGAACGTTAATTAGCTTGTATAGTTGCTTGGTGAGTTGTTCAATCACCCAATCATCACCGGGTACAACCATTGTGATCCGAGAAACTCCTGACTGTTCTGCTGGTCCCACTGCAAGACTTTCGATATTAAAGCCACGACGAGCAAATAAACCAGCAATGCGGGAAAGAACACCCGCTTCATCTTCTACAAGTACTGATAGGGTATGTTTCATTGTCGCCAAGAGAGGCTAGGGAGAGGAGAGATTATATATTTTAAACTGAAACGCCTCTCTCAAATCATACTATTGAAGTTAAAAAGCATCTCTGAATCAAGCAAAGGTAATGCTTGTACAGGATATTGCTTCAACCACTCCTGAAACGATCGCCCACCCTGCTCAATATACTTATTTAATTCTGGTAAACAGCGACGGCGATAGAAACCACACAATGGTTCCCATCTATTATTTCTATAAACCAAAGCTGCGATCGCTTCTTCTGGTACTTGTTCTAATCCAGCTATCCACTCTTGCAAAACTTCTACTTGCAAATTAGGTAAATCACAAGCCAACAGTAACACCCAATCTGTTGTTACCTGCGTCAATCCTTGAGAAAACCCCACCAGTGGTCCATGAGTTTTCGATTCCTTACCAGTTTCATCTGGTAAAAGTACTTCCTGAAGAAACTGACTTTTGGGTGGTAGCAAATCTTGATAACGTTCTGGCCAGGGAGTAACCACATATACTTGCTCTGTACAAGCTTCCGCAATTTCACAGATTCGTTGCAACATCGGGACATCTTCAATCGGGATCAAAGCCTTATCCCTACCCATACGCGTACTCTTACCACCTGCTAAGATGATGGCTGTTAATTGGTCATTAGTCATTAGTCATTAGTCATTAGTCATTGGTCATTGGTCATTGGTCATGAATCAGTTAACAGTTTAATTTGATAACTGATAACTGATAACTGATAACTGATAACTGATATCACCCTCTCACTTGACTTTGGCGAACTTGCTGCAACATTTGCTCTACATTTTCTGCTGCTGGTAGGCATTTTAACCCTTGACAAACTAAGGCTACACTGTTTTCTGGTAGTTTTGAGGCGATCGCAAACACAACACTTGGTAAATATTGAGACATGAGTGAGTGTATTTGCTCAGTGGTGGTACGAATCAGGGTACTGTTGCAATACCAATCCAAAGCTGTAAATAAACTCGGACAGGCTTGTGGACTACTATTCATTACACTTCGGAATGCTTTTAAGCCTTGTTCGGCTAAATCTAAATAATGTAGATTATCTGTAAACAAAGCCAGACGTACAAGATTGGCGATCGCTACTCCATTGGCTGAGGGTGTAGCGTTGTCTGCATAACTACGTTCGCGCACAATTAAATCTTGACTCGCGTCAATTGAGGCGTTAAAATATCCTCCTAATTCCACGCTCCAGAGATATTCGTCAAACTCCTCTTGGAGTGCGATCGCTCTTTCTAACCATTTGTTTTGCTCTGGGCTACAAGTTTGTAAATCCAGCAGTGCTTTGATAAAAAAGGCAAAATCTTCTGATTGAGCTAATACGGTTGGTTGATTTTCATAATTCAATCTGTGGAAACGCCCATCAACAAATTGATGATCTAAAATAAAGTCTGCGGCTGTGGTTGCTAGTTTCAAATACACGGGTTCTCGGAAAACAGCATACGCGGTTGCCAAGCCAGAAATCATTAAGCTATTCCAAGCCACAATCATTTTAGTATCTGTCACCGCCGGAATTCGACCAGGCCAGTTATGAGATTTAGCTTCTTGGTTGTTGCGTGCTGGAGTAAACGTTGCGAGTGATTCGGGGGTCGTACCGTAACGCGCGACAAATAATTTCTTGAGCGCTGTTTCTACGGTTTCACTCAGTTCTCCACTATGGCGTCTTTGTAAGACATTTTGACCGTCAAAGTTACCGTTAGCTGTGACTGTAAACTGTTGTTGTAATTGTGTGAGTTCTTCAGCATTCAGCAGTTGTTCGAGTTCGCTGAAAGTCCAGACGTAAAAAGCACCTTCTTCTGGTTCTGCTTCTACTGGTGTTGTAAAACTATCAGCATCTTGAGCCGCATAGAAATAACCTTCAGGTGAGGTCATTTCTCTTTTTAACCATTCTACAGTAAGAGCGATCGCTCTACGGAAAGCAGGTTTTTCTATACCTGTACTCCAAAGATTTGCGAGATACTCTACAATTTGACCATTGTCGTAGAGCATTTTTTCAAAATGTGGTACTGTCCAGGTGGGATCAACAGTGTAACGGTGAAAGCCTCCGCCCACATGATCATAAATACCGCCTAATGCCAAGTCTAAACCCCGTTGGGTACAAATTTGTTTGCCATCATATTTAGATGTCACCTCAAATCGTGTTCCCCGTAATGCTAATTCTGCGTAGGGGATCATGGGGAAACTATTACCATGCTGGTTGGGAGTAATGATCCCCGTACTGGTTTCCCAGCCTTTTTTTAATAATTCGTTGTCTTGAGTTGCGGTATTACCTTGTTGCTCCAATACCGCAGAGGTGAGGAGAGATTCGAGAATTACTGCTTTGCGATCGCGCAAATCTTGTTTTTCTGTATCGTAGTAGCGGCGAATCGCTTGTAAAACTTGTAAAAAACCAGGACGACCATAGCGTGGTTCAACTGGAAAGTAAGTACCTGCATAAAATGGTACTAAATCATCTGGAGATAAAAAAGCATTTAAAGGCCAACCCCCCTGACCACTCATCATCTGCAAAGCTTGCATGTAAATACTGTCAATATCTGGCCTTTCTTCCCTGTCTACTTTGATCGGGATAAAATTGGCATTCATGTACTCAGCAATGCCCAGGTCAGAAAACGCTTCTCCTTCCATAACAGTACACCAGTGACAACTGGAGTAACCAATCGAGAGGAAAATCGGTTTATTCTCTGCTTTTGCGGTTGTAAGTGCTTCGTTGCACCAAGGCCACCAATCAATCGGATTTTCGGCGTGTTTACGGAGGTATAGACTTTTTGCTTCAGCAAGGCGATTAGTCATGATTAGACACTAGAATTTGCCTTCTCTGTTCAGTCTACCTCGAAAGATTTTAGATTTTAGATTTTAGATTTTGGATTCAAAAATGGGGATTAATAATTTTTTTGGTAGTTGGTAGTGATTGAGAACAAACAACTACCAACAAATAACTGACACTAAATCAATATACATTTTGATTCAACCAGTGATTTTTTATTCTAAAGAACGCAAAAAAGAACTAGCCACTGGTGTAAGCGCCGTACCAGAGGGAGGTGCTGCTTTGGTACTCATTGTAGTGTTTGTATTCAGTCCGACGATCAAGTGCAGTAAAAAGGTAATAATAGCAGCTTGTAACAATTTTTCCAGCATGGCAGCTTCCTCTCTTTCGGTGGATGTTTTTGATTGGGATGTGTCCTGCTTAGATGCCCCTCGTACTAATGATTTTCCCCATTAGGTAGAAATATCAGGAATTTTCTCAGTAAAAATATGGCAATTTTTACAAAACTATTAAAAAATAATACTGGCTAACAGCCGAATTAATCGGGTAAGCACCATCTGCTATATATGACTACACAGTGGATGATATGGTTTCGGAAAACAATCAGCCTTTGTAATCGATAGAATGTATCTACATTAGTTACAAGCTGGCTAAATGATTCCTATCGTTATTGAACAATCAGGTCGTGGCGAACGCGCCTTTGATATCTACTCACGCCTTTTACGTGAACGTATTATCTTTTTGGGACAAGCGATTGATGACAACGTTGCTAACTTGATTGTTGCCCAACTACTGTTTTTAGATGCTGAAGATCCAGAGAAAGACATATATATGTACATCAATTCTCCTGGTGGTTCGGTGACAGCAGGAATGGGTATTTTTGATACGATGAAGCACATTCGTCCAGATGTCTGTACCATCTGTACCGGACTAGCGGCGAGTATGGGTGCTTTTCTCCTGAGCGCAGGTGCTAAGGGTAAAAGAATGAGTCTTCCCCATTCGCGGATTATGATTCACCAACCCTTGGGGGGCGCTCGCGGACAAGCAACTGATATTGAAATCCAAGCCCGCGAAATTCTCTACCACAAGCGACGGCTAAACGAATATTTAGCCGAACATACCAGTCAGCCGTTAGAGAAAATCGCCGAAGACACAGAAAGAGACTTTTTTATGTCACCCGAAGAAGCCAAAGATTATGGCTTAATCGACCAGGTGATTGATCGTCACGCTGCTGGTAGCCGTCCAATGGCGGTTGTGTAGGAGTATAGGGGTCGGGGATCGGGGAAAGGGGACAGGGAAGACATGGGAGACAAGGAGGACAAGGAGGACAAGGGAGACAAGGAGGACAAGGGAGACAAGGAGGACAAGGGAGACAAGGGAGAGAATAAACACCGATCCCCAATCCCCGATCCCCAATAACAAATAACAAATGACAAATGACAAATAATTTATCAAAATCCTGCTAGTGGATCTACAGGTGTAGCTTGGGATTCTAAATATTTGAGGAAATCACGTAATTCTTCGGAATCGAGTAAATGGCGCGATCGCTTACCGTAGGTTTGAATTAAATAGTCCCTACCCTGTTCTGTTGTCCAACCCAAGCGCTGCATTTCTACGCCGATTTTGGCGATATCGTCTGATTGATCCACTGGTTCGCTTTTCTTCTTTTTCTTCGTTGTCGGTGCTGGTGACGTCGCAGGTACTACTTCTTCGGTAGGAGTATTGTGATAACTGCGTTGGGGAAATGGTGTGACGTTACTAGATTTAATCTCTGGTAAAGGTTTGCTTTCACTCTGGTTGCTAGAAATTTCCCCGAAGTCTTCTGCTTGAATATCTAAGGGGAGTTCTGGTTGTGCGTTCGCAGGCCAATTTGGCTCTAAATCCTGATCCTGACCATAGGTATCAATTGTGTGTCTTGAAGAAGTTGAAAAATTTGAAGAAGTTAAAGAAACAGTTGATTTAATGGGTGTGCTTGCTTGGGTTTCCAGATTGGAGGTATCAATGGGAGTTTGGGTAAAAGAAGAGACGGAAACGCACAGATGGTCAGAAGCGGAGACGTTTTCTTCTGTTTGAGCAGGTCCACTACTTTCGGTAGTTTTAACATCAGTTGCACTCTTAGTCTCAATCAAACTTCCCGTCTGTACTGGTGAAGTGGTAGTCTCAACATCAGTTACGCTGTTGGTCTCAATCAAACTTCCTGTCTGTACTTGTGAGGTAGTAGCAATTCCCAAAACCATCAAAGCTCTAGTTCTGGCTTGATCTTCTGCTTCCTCTACTGTTGCGGCTGCTGCCATACCAGTAGCGCGAGTGATACCTTCTATTTGTAAGCTTGCCCGAACAATATATTTACCATGATAAATTTGCACTAATTCAGAGATTAAACTAGCTGTGGGATACAAGCTCTGAAGTTGAGCCAACATCATAATTTCACCAAATCTACGTCAGAATAATTTCAAGTCAGAAGCAACAGGCAAGAGGCAAGAAAGAAGCAGGTAAGATATTCAATCAGCAGAATAATTTTATCCAATTGATAAAGCTGATAACTAATTTAAGTATTGCTTTTGAGTTGCCCACCCATTCTTGTTTTGTTTATCTTGTGGATTCACGATTGGGTATGGATCTATTTTAAACTTTACACTACCAATAATTTTCTTGTACCTCGCACCCTGAGATCGATCATGCAACCCTGAGTTACCGAAATTGTATTAAAAATTTGGGTATACTGTTTGTAAAATAAATTTTTTTGGGTAAATTATTGGCTACCACAAACTAATTTTAAGTGTTATTGCAAGCAATGCTATACTGTTTACCCAATTTAATATCCAGAAATCTTTTCTGGAAGTACGACTAAATCTACAATAATGAAGTAATGGTTCGTGCTCACAGATTATTAAACTGCTACCTAGTTGTTACTGATTCTACATATGGAACATTTAGGTTGATCAGCAGTTTCTCCTAGTGAAAAATCAGAGTCTAATCGCGTAAAGTACCTTTCAACTAGGCAATTGAACACCTGTGGTTTTCCCTGCGTAGCGCGTTTGGGCGGTTCCACTGAGAACGATCCGAACACAGCCTCTCAAAAACCCGTTGCGTCACAACCTAGTAGGGTAAAATCCGCAATCAGGATTGCCTTGTCAGATTGGCCAAGTGAAGGGACTTGAACGAACTGGTACTCAAAAGATGATTGTGTAGCGCCCTACCTGTTGGGAAGTTCGTTCACCGCTAGTGTCTGTGGGTGTGAGGTAATCAACCAAGAACCAAATTCAACAACGGATACATTGCAAAGGTGGAGGGGAACCCCCACACACAATTGTCCTCAACAAAAAAAAGATGTTTTGACCAAAGGTCGGTTCACTGCATGGAATTTTCAATCGCTACACTCCTTGCCAATTTTACTGATGATAAATTGGTAGCTCGTAAACTTCTAGAAAAGAAACTTGGTTGTGAAGATGAAGAAAGTTTACAGACACTTCACATCATCTTGGAGGTATTAGAGAAAATTGGCATTTTAGTAAAAGAACGCGGTAAGTATCGCCGCATCACAGAAGAAGGGTTAATAGAAGCGAAGTTGCGCTGTTCCAGCAAAGGGTTTTGCTTTGCAATTCAAGACGTAGAAGGAACTGAGGATATTTATATTCGAGAAAGCCATTTGAGTAATGCTTGGAATGGCGATCGCGTTTTAGTGCGGGTTCTCAAAGAAGGTAGTCGCCGTCGTTCTCCTGAAGGCGAAGTGAAACTAATTTTAGAGCGCTCCAATCACACTTTACTCGCACGCATCAAACAAGTAGAAGCGGGCTATCGGGCTGTACCTTTAGATGATCGACTGCTATTTGAACTGAAACTTTACGCCAATGGTCTAAAATTACAAGAAGCGATCGACCATCTGGCTCATGTAGAAGTTCTACGTTACCCACTAGCACAGTATCCCCCATTAGGGCGAGTTGTACAGATCCTGGGAAGCGATGCAGAAGCAGCCGCTGATATTGATTTAGTTACCTGCAAGCATGACCTTTCCCGTACTTTCTCAGATAACGTCCAAGAAGCAGCTACTAAACTACCAAAAAGGATTTTAAAAGCTGATCTCAAAGATCGGCTAGATTTACGTAACAAGTTTACAATTACAATACTAGGTAATAATATTGACACAAAAACAGTAGAAAATGCTTTCTCCTTGGAAACAACTAGTGGTGGTAACTTACAGTTAGGCTTTCATATTCCTGATGTTTCCCACTACGTACAGCCAGATGAAGCACTTGATCGGGAAGCACTCAGACGGGGTAGAACTGTGTACCTTGGTGATTTAGTGTTGCCAATGTTACCGGAAAATGTGATAGATCGGTGTTCTCTAGTATCAGGAAGCGATCGCCTGAGTCTTTCTTGTCTAGTTACCTTTGACCCGCAATCAGGAGAAGTACTGGATTGGGAAATTCAACCCAGTGTAGTGAAAGTAGATGCTTCAGTAAATACTCAGCAAGCAGAAACAATTCTTCTGGGTAAAAAAGTCACCAAAATCCCTACTGAAGCAGTAGAAATGCTGCAAGAGTTGAAAAAGTTGCAGATGTTTCTCAAACAACAACGCACCTCCCGCGGAAGTTTGCAGTTAAATCTGCCCACAAATAAAAACCCCTTCTATGATGAAGGTATTCTCGGATGCGTAGTAGAAAAAGATTCACCCGTGCGATCACTGCTCACAGAATTCGTATTGCTGGTGAATCAAATCATGGCAAACCACATGAGTGCTTTAGGTATTCCCAGCATTTGGCGAGTCCAAGGCGCACCTGATCCCGAAGATGTACAAGAGATGTTGAAACTGGCGATCAATTTGGGGATCGAATTGTCACTAGAGCCAGATATTGATATTCAACCTCTAGATTATCAACAATTGACAAGAGTGTTTGCTGAGTCATCATCTGAGCAAGTTTTGACTTATTTATTGCAAGACACCCTCAAACAATCAGTTTACAGCACCAACAACAAAGCACCCCACTTTGGTTTGGCACTACCAGAATATGTCCACTTTACCGCACCCTTACGACGTTACCCAGATTTGCTGATGCAGAGGGTATATTATGCACTACTTGAACACGGACGCGATCGCCGCAACACTCGTGTCAAAGAGCGTGTAAACTTACGTTCTTCTACTAGCCACGGGGAAATTAACTGGAACGTTTTACCGCCAGAATTGCAACAAGAGTTGCAAAGCGAACTGACAAGAGTAATTACCCAAATCAACGACAGAGAAAAAGAAGTTCAAGAAGCCGAAGCCGACTTAGAGGGTTTGCAAAGAGCCTCTTTAATGAAACAGCGCATCGGCGAGGTTTTCAGTGGTGTGATTACAGGCGTCCAATCTTACGGATTCTTTGTGGAAATTGAAGTCCCGCCAAAAGATGATGGTGGTGAGCAAAATGTACCTTTACGAGTCGAAGGACTAGTACACGTCAGCTCCCTCAAAGACGATTGGTACGAATATCGCGCCAGACAACAGGCGTTGTTTGGACGAAAAAATCGCGCTTCCTATCGATTAGGCGATCGCGTTGCAGTACAAGTTAAAAGCGTCGATTACTACCGTCAACAAATTGATCTAGTCACAGTTGGTAGTGATGGTATTCCTTATCGCCAAGATATCAATACAACTGGTGAAGAATCAGATATGTACTTACGTGACGACATGGAACCAGACGATTTAGAATCCTATGAAGACGACGAATAAAGGTTAGGGATCGGGGATCGGGGAAGGTAGGGGTCCCCTTTGGGGATAAGGGGCAGGTGGGGCCCCCTCTGGGGATAAGGGGCAACGGGGATCGGAGATCGGGGACAAGGGGGACAACTTCTCAGTTATCAGTTATCAGTTATCAGTTATCAAATTAAACTGGTAACTGTTAACTGTTAACTGATTCATGCCCAATGCCCAATGCCCCATATTTGAAAAATATGTCCAACAATAACAAGCCACTCATCTTAGGAATTACAGGTGCATCTGGTTTAATCTACGCGGTTCGCGCTTTAAAATATTTGCTTTGTGCTGATTATGAAATTCAATTAGTTGCTTCTAAATCAACCTACATGGTTTGGCAATCTGAGCAGGATATTCGTATGCCTGTAGAACCTGCTCAACAAGAGCAATTTTGGCGACAACAAGCAGGAGTTGAAACAGGAGGAAAACTACGCTGTCATCCTTGGGGAGATGTGGGAGCGAATATCGCTAGTGGTTCCTTTCGTACTTTAGGAATGATTATAATTCCCTGTAGTATGAGTACGGTAGCCAAGCTTGCAGCAGGGTTAAGTTCCGACTTATTAGAACGGGCCGCAGATGTGCAGCTAAAAGAAGGACGAAAACTAGTCCTTGTTCCCCGTGAAACTCCTTTTAGCTTGATCCATTTACGCAACTTAACCACCCTTGCAGAAAGCGGAGTGAGAATTGTACCTGCTATTCCTGCTTGGTATCACAATCCTCAAAGTATTGAGGATTTAGTTGATTTTGTAGTCGCCCGTGCTTTAGATCAATTAGATATTGATTGTATTCCCATTCAACGTTGGCAAGGTCGTCACACGTAGGCGCGTCTACATCCTTCATCCTTTCTATTCCTTATGGCTCTTTTGCGATTAATTTTGTTAGTAGCAATTATGGGAGGACTGGCGCTGTTGTTAGCGCAAAATTGGTCCCCTATCCTCCCATTAGTCTTTTTAGGTGTGCAGACGAAATCATTACCTTTAGCAATATGGATTTTGTTCAGCACAGCTGCTGGTGCTGCTACTTCTTTGGTGATCTCTGGTTTATTTCAATTGTCCAGTTATTTGGCAGTACCACAACGCCCAACTTCTGCTGCATCCAAATCTCGGAGAACTACAGCAAAGAGCGATCGCTCAACGCGAGAAAAATCTGCCGACAGTTATAGTAGTTATAGTAGTTATACTAGTCCCCCACCATCAGCGACTAAAACTCCATCTCCATCTAATCCAGATGATGATTGGGACACAAACGACAACGAAGATTGGGATTTTGAGGAAAAGCCAGACGCCACAAGTTCTCAAAATACCGAAGTCAGAGACTCAAAAAGCTATGAACGCCGACAAGAACCTACAGACAGTTTCCGAGCAGGTTCTTCATATTCTTACAGCTACCGCGAACCTAAAAACTCTGGAGTGGGCAAAACTGAATCAATTTATGATGCAGACTATCGGGTAATTATTCCCCCATATCAACCATCAAGCGATGATTTCACCGATAAAGATAATCCAACCGATAAAAAGAATCAAGCAGATGAAGAGGATTGGGGGTTTTTAGACGATAGTGAGGATGATCAGCGTGAGCGTTAATCAATAGAGACATCACAAGTCAAATCTCTACTTGATCCCACAACGCTCGCGAGACTCCTGCTTGACTTTACCTGTCATAGCAGCTTCTTGCAAACTCATAAAAGCATTAAAATCTTCAAGATCATATTGTGTACTCAATAATTGCCGTAGCTGATTTTCTGCTTCTATAGTCAGGTATCCTGTTGATAAAGCCTTTTGCACAACATCTTTAATCCGAATCATGTTTGAATCCTCAAACGACCACACTTAACTTATTCGGCTTACTCAAATTAGATATCCAGTATCTTGAATACTTTTCCACCATTAAGTTGGGCAGGCTTTTTTCAACCAAATGAACAAAAAAGTCATTTTTTACACCTTGTATTTAATAAGTGCTGTTTATGCTGGTCAAACAACTCACTCAAATCAGTAATTAGAGCGCTTTATATGTAAATAGTGAGAACGATGTATTGTGTTGGTAGAAACACAGTGTCGTAGAATGCTCTATAAATAATGAGTTTGACCCATTTTGGTAGACGCACAAAGCCTGAATAAAGTTTCAATCAAGCTCAAATCAAATTTTATTAAATTTATATTAAGCCCATACCTAACATAAAGCATATTAATCTATTTGTGTGGAATTTCCGTAAATCTCCCAGAAGAGTCTGCATGAAAGAATTGAGAGTGCGATCGCACCCAAATTTTTGCGGAGAAAATTTTACTCGTAAGCACCAAGTTTCGCTAGGATAAATTCAGAGTTTTATGAGTCGCCAGAGTTACGGATAGTTGCAATCTACCACCCCCCATTTAACACCGAGATACCCTCCTCCACAGAGGTACAGATTCAGCTCAAACCGAAACCACGATTACCAAGAAAGGCAGACCCTTTTTTCCAAAGACTTAAAATCTTAACTAAACCCTATTAGCTCATAACCTTTTCCTTAGTGACCAGCTAGAACTTTAATTAACAGTAGACCCAAAAAAAGGAAAGATGATTACACCCATGCGTGTTTTTGTGTTGATATTTAACGCTGGCACAGATAACGAAGGAATTCACACGATTCGAGTAGGCGATCGCAATACAATTCTGATGTTTGAGTCAGAAGACGACGCCACGCGCTTTGCCTTGATGCTAGAAGCCCAAGATTTTGCTACACCCGCAGTTGAAGCAATTGATGCTGAACAAATCAAAGAGTTTTGTCAAAGTACTGGCTATGATTGGCAAATGGTGACAGAAAATAGTGCTTTAATGGTTCCCCCAGAAATAAACGTAGAAGAAACCGATTGGAAACCAGACTCTGAAATCGAGCAAACACAGACTAACACCCAGTCTAGTAACCAAGAATCACCACCAAAATCAGAATTGTCTGATTCCGAACTAGATAGTATTCGTCGCCGATTAGAAGGGTTACTATAAATAGTCATTAGTCAATGGTCATTAGTCAATGGTCATTTGTCATTGGTCATTTGTCATTAGCCAATTATCTTGGACTAATAGACACGAGGAACATCACACCTCTGGCGACTCAGGACTTCAACCATTACCTAGACCAACAACCAATGACCAATGACCAATGACTATTGTACAGACGCGATTCATCGCGTCTCTAGACCATTGACCAATGACTAAGGACAAAAAACAAATGACTGATTTACAGCAACGTGGCCATCTTCTCACAGAGCAAATTAATCCTAATAGTCAGAATCTAGACCAACTCAGTTGTTTAGAGTTGGTAGAAATTTTTAATCGCGAAGATGAGAATGCGGTAGCTGCGGTTGCTGGTGCGAAGATGCAATTGGCTCAAGCTATTGAACTAACCGCCGAGTGTTTGCAACACGGAGGACGGCTGTTTTATGTTGGTGCAGGGACGAGTGGTCGATTGGGAGTCTTAGATGCTGCTGAGTGTCCACCAACTTTTTGTACACCTCCAGAACTTGTACAAGGAATTATTGCTGGTGGTGCTGGGGCGCTGTTACGCAGTTCCGAAGATTTAGAAGATCGCTTTCAAGATGGAGAAGCGGCGATCGCCCAACGACAGATAACCCAACTAGATGTAGTCGTTGGTATTACTGCTGGTGGGACAACACCTTATGTTCATGGTGCTATCAATGCTGCTCGTCAGCGGGGAGCTACTACAATTTTTATGGCTTGTGTACCTGCTGAACAAGTGAATATAGAAGCAGATATTGATATTCGCCTGTTAACAGGCCCAGAGGTGCTTGCTGGCTCTACTCGCCTCAAAGCAGGAACCGCAACCAAGCTTGCTTTAAATATCCTGTCTACGGGTGTGATGGTGCGTTTGGGCAAAGTCTACGGAAATCGCATGGTTGATGTAGCCGTGACCAATAACAAATTACGCGATCGCGCTTTAAGAATCTTGCAAGACTTAACAGGTTTAAGTCGTGAAGCATCAGATTTGTTATTAGAACGCAGTGGTAAATGGGTAAAGTTGGCGCTGTTAATGCACTGGACAGGCTTAGATCAAGAACAAGGTCTAGAACTACTTTCTGAAAATCAAGGTAATCTCAGAGCTGCGATCGCTAACTGTAAAAATTCCACCAAATCTTAAGAACTCTTGCAAAAGTGTTTTCTAATATAATTAGCGGTGAGGAGTTCTTTACATCAAGAAATTATTGGTCAGCTATATTTTGTATCAAGTTTTGCATTTATTTTTGCCGCATAACTTATAGTTACGAATATGACCAAAGGCTAAGGCCGTTGCCCCTGAGACTGTGGCAATACGCTCACCATCTTCTGTTAGTAGGGTATGTCCAAAAACTGCGGTTGTGACGAGAAGTACCAACCCTAAGATCCCAGCCGTTAGCACTATTCGATCTTTGTGACGACGACACCCCTGTGTGAGAGCTAAAACACTGACAGGAAAAGCAAACCACAGCATAAGACGGTGAAAGTTTTCGCTACCAAGAGAGGTTGTTGCTAGTGCAGGAAGCATGACGAGCAAAACTGGTAAAAACATACAATGGATTGCACACGTAGTTGACAGCGCGATCGCAGCTTTATCCATGACCATCTGCATTCTTCTGCTACGCACGAGATTACCCCTTGATAACTAAACTAATTGGTGATTCTTTTTTGTTGAACGAGCCACAAAATTAGCCAAAAATTTTCTATTTTGACTATAAGCATAGTCTCATAAAACAGAAGGAAATAAAAATATTTTTACAAAAAAAAATGGAGTATCTTCACAGGTTAGCTTTTTGGCGAGTGTAATTTTTGTTACTTAAAGTTTCAAAATTTTCTGCTTTCCTTGAATGCAAATTCTGCTTAAGCTAAGTCAGTGCTAATATTTCAAACTATGTTAATCAATTCGAGTTCAGGGTGTGCGATTCCTACGGCATAACACACCCTACTTCAAATTTATTTCAAAGCATATACATGCTTTGGTTAGCAAAACTCTATACAATTGTTTTGCGTTTGCTAGCTAATTTTTTTGTTGGCGTTGTCGTAAACATACACCAATTGCACCAGCAGCCAGCGAACCTAATATACTTACAGGTTCGGGTACAGGTTTAGAATTACTTAAACCATACTGCAAGTGATCTACTTCCCAGTCAGTGCTGTTGGGCATACTGATTTTAATCGCAGAAATACCATCTGTATTAAACACCCCAAAAAAGCGATCTTCTGCTGTTCCTCCAGCAACTGAACCATCGCCAAGATAAGAGGCTACTATTGTCCCTAAAGAAACATTGTCAGCATTGAAGGCTTCAAACACAACATCACCAATAGGAAAGCTATCTGTCCAAGTTATACCTGCATCGGTTGGAAGCGAACCCAGAACATTCTGATCAAAGGTGAAAATTACACTATTATCAGCTAAGTAATAACTATAGCCATTTACGCCATTACCATCTATTAAGCCATCATCAGCATCAACAGAATCTCTCAATGGTTCAGGCCCGTTTACTTGTCCATTGGAAGATGTAACGCCTGGTGTATTCAAAGCGCCATCCTCAAAATCTTCCAGATAAAAGTAAGAATAGTCACCTCCTTTCAAAGGGCTGTCATTGAAACTTTGGTAAGGACTGGGACCAAAAAAAGTTGTCGCAGCATGAACAGATGATGATGTAGCTATTGTTCCCAAAGCAGTTAATATGGCTCCAGCAGTCATCATTGATAACTTGTTGAAAATGGTCATGAAACTATCTTCCTATTCAATAAATTATTGATGTGAGATTTTGGCTTGTGCTTGGAGTGATAAATAATATGGGGAACAGATGAAAAACTCTTTTCTGAAAAAGTCATGAATACTATTTCAGAAAATATTTGGTGAATACACCCAACGCTAATTAATACCTTCCGAGCATGAAGAGACATTCTTAAATAAAATGCCAACAGAAGGCTTGCTCTAAAAAATCTTATTGTCGTATTTTGCTGAAACTTAGGTAGATGCGACTAACTTCATAGAGAAAGTCATAATTTTTGGAGAGCGATTGTAAAGAGGCATCTTACACCCTAACATTCAGCTAATAGTATCACATTATTTACCTGTGAAATACTTTTTATGAAACGACAAACGCAGAAATTATTCCTTTTGTCTGTAAAACCGAGGCGACTCGTAAAATTAACGCTTCTTGATCAGGTGCAGCTATTAATTGCACTCCTAAAGGTAAAGCATTTGCATATTGAATTGGTACTGATAAAACAGGTAAACCAATAAATGATAATGGCTGAGTAAATAATCCTAAATGGGGACGAACGAGAATTTCTTCTCCATCTAAAATCATCGTTTGTTGCCCAATTAACGGTGCAGAAATAGGTGTAGTTGGGGCAATAATGATATCAATTTTTTCAAATATTTCTCGTATTTGATCGCGAAACCATTTTCTAAAGCGCTGCGCTTGTATATACCAATGACTAGGAATTAATGCACCTGCAAGAAAGCGATCGCGTGTGGCTGGATCAAAATCCTGGGGACGTTGACGCAACTTTTCCAAATGTAAATTTGCTCCCTCGCAAGCAGTAATCACAAAGGCGGCGGCGCGGGCGCGATGGGCTTCGGGTATAGTTACATACTCACTCACACACAAAGCATCGGCAACTTTCTGCACTGCTGCTAAAGCTTCAGGATTAGCTCCTTTGCAGAAATAATCACCTGCGATCGCAATTTTAATACCTTCTATATCTTGTAATAAAAAATGGCGCGTCTCTACGGGAGGACGTTTTGTGCAAACCGGATCGCGTTCATCTTCCCCTTGCAACACATCAAAAGCTGTAGCGATATCCTGTACTGAACGTGCAAAAGGGCCGATATGATCAAAACTGCTAGAAAATAAAGCTACACCAGCACGTGATAACCTGCCATAAGTTGGTTTCAAACCAAAAACGCCGCATAAAGCAGCAGGTACACGAATTGAACCATTCGTATCAGAACCTAACGTCAGTGGAACCAACCCAGCTGCAACTGCTGCTGCTGATCCACCCGATGAACCACCCGCAACCCGTTGTAAATCATGGGGGTTATGAGTCGCGCCGTAATGAGAGTTTTCTGTCACAAACCCGTAGGCGTATTCATCCATATTTAACGCACCTACAAGTATTGCACCTGCTTGCTTCAACCGCGCTACCGCCGTTGCATCTTGCGTTGCTGGCGGGTTTTCAGCATTAATTTTTGCACCAGCAAGAGTTGTAATCCCAGCAATATCAAAGAGATTTTTGACAGCGAAAGGTACACCAGCCAGTAAACCAGGATCTTTACCCTGGGCAATTTCATGATCTATTCTTTCTGCATCAGCCAAAGCAGCATCAGCAGTCACAGTGGTAAAACAATTGAGTTCCCGATCTCGTGCTGCAATTCTTTCTAAAGCAGCTTGCGTTACTTCCACCGCGCTAACTTCACCTTCACGCACTGCTACAGCAATAGATACAGCATCCGCAGAGTCTAGATTCATGGTTCAAATATTGGCGCTGCTTCAATATCTTGTGGTAGGGGAAAAGAATTTACTAATTGAGCGATCGCTTTAATTCTCTCAAAATTTGCTATAACTCCATCCCTATATTCACCCCTCAACCGTAAATCCAACAACAAAGCCATCTGATCCACATACTCACCCACATCCAACTCTTGATTATTCATCGAAACCTCTGGGTTTGAAACCCCGTGCTTCTAGCACGGCTTTCTGGTAAAATTTAAATATGGTGAAATTGCTAAATGCAGGAAATTGACTCGTTTCCAAGGCTTAAGCAGTAACCAAGTGAGATGACGAGTATCCACGCAAACCGAGTCTTTGGGGTGAGGGAGTGAGTCTACACTCTCTAGTT
>NZ_JBHFLM010000081.1:0-64387 GCF_041928655.1 Pelatocladus sp. BLCC-F211
ATTCAACCACTTTTGAAACCTTTGTTCCCTCCCAGAGAGCCTTCTCATCAGCCGTCTAGAACTGCGAGTGCGTTTGGATTGAACATTGGCTCTGACCTTGCTATATCGGTCACGAGTGTTTTGAATCTGTTTACCACTCCAAGATTTACCGTTGGAAGTGGTAGCAATATCTCTTCTACCCAAATCAACCCCAATTACTTTAGGCGTATGAGGTGTGGGGTCGGTTGGCAAGTCAACACAGATATTGATGTAGTAGTCACCGCGTTTTGTTTTGTTGAGTGTAGCAGCAGTGGGAGATTGCCCACGCAGCAAAGCCAACTGGTAGTTACCAATACTCAACTTGAACCGCTTACGACCACACATCAAGGTAACGCCAACAGATTGCAGTTCCTCAATATATTGAAAAGTCCGAATATCCAAGTTAATAGATGTCGGACTGAATTTGTGAGCCACTTGCCGTCTTGGCGGTTCCCGCCGATGGCAAAGTGGCGAACCCGAAGGGTGAACTTGCTTAACTGCCTTGGCGTTACCAATTACACGACGAATTGCTTGACAAACATGGTTTGCCTTCAACCCGGTAGCTTCCCTAACTGGTTTGTATACCAAGTGGTGCAACTTAGTTGTGTTCCAGCATTTCTCTCGTTTTGCAACCTCGTATATCTGATTGCAAGCATCAGCAAAACCTACCAAGGTGCGGTCTATTTCACTCCGCAACTCAGTAGGTACTTGAAGCTTGCATTTTACAGATATTGTTTGCATTTGAGATGGGTAACACTTCATCCCAGTATAGCACAATTCCACGGAACCGCGCATGTTCTCGTGTTGTGTTTCCTCCCATACCTAAAGGCTATGGGTTTCCACACTTCCCGCGAGGTTTTATGATAAATAACACAACCACGGGATGAAAATATGACTCCTCCTACACCTCTATACCCTTACACTCCCACACCCATTTTCAAGACAAATATATAAAGCCTTGATTCAATCTGAAACTCTAGAACTACTCGAATGGCATCGCCTCTGCCAGCATCTATCCACCTTTGCGGCTACAAAACTTGGGGCGATCGCAACGCGTGATTTGACGCCACCTGACTCTCAAGTTGAGAGTGAGTATTTGTTGACACAAACCAAAGAAGTCTATGAACTCGAAAGTCGCCTGACTACAGGACTTTCGTTTGACGGAATTCAAGACATTGGTGATTCACTCGAAAGGGCAGAACTACAAGGAGTTCTAGCAGGTGATGAACTGCTGGCTATTGCTACCACGCTGGCGGGAAGTAGAAATCTACGTCGTATCATTGATAACCAACCAGATTTACCCATTCTCATCAAATTAGTTGCTGATTTAAGAACTTATCCAGAACTAGAGCAGGAAATTCATCGTTGTATTGAGGAACGAGGACAAGTCAGCGATCGCGCTAGCCAAAAACTTGCCGATATCCGTACAGATTTGCGGAGATTACGTAACCAGATCACACAAAAATTACAAAATATTATACAAGTAAAGTCAAATGCAGTTCAGGAACAGCTAATTACTCAACGAGGCGATCGCTATGTCATTCCTGTAAAAGCACCCCAAAAAGATGCGATTCCCGGCATAGTTCACGATACCTCTGCTAGCGGGGCAACGCTATATGTAGAGCCAAATTCTATTGTTCCCTTGGGTAATCAACTGCGGCAGTTAGTCAGAAGAGAACAGGCGGAAGAAGAAGCGATTCGTCGTACTTTAACTCAACAAGTAGCAGAGGTAAAACCTGATTTAGAAAAATTACTCGCGATCGCCACCACTTTAGATTTGGCAACTGCTAAGGCGCGTTATAGTTTCTGGCTACAAGCCAACCCACCCCGTTTTATCAATCGCCAAGAAAATGAGTACATCACCCTGCGGCAATTACGTCATCCGTTGTTAGTGTGGCAACAACAACATGAACAAGGATCAGCAGTAATACCTGTAGATTTACTGGTTCAGCCAGAAATTAAAGTAGTAACCATTACCGGACCAAATACAGGTGGGAAAACAGTCACTTTAAAAACCTTGGGTTTGGCAGCCTTAATGGCAAAAGTCGGTTTATTTGTTCCTGCCCGTGAACCAGTAGAATTACCTTGGTTTGACCAGGTATTAGCCGATATTGGCGACGAACAATCACTACAACAGAATCTTTCTACTTTTTCTGGGCATATTCGCCGTATTAGCCGAATTTTGGGAGCAGTGAATGAGGACATGGGGGACATGGGGGACAGGGAAGAAACTGCTTCCTTGTCTTCCGACTCTCCCTTGTTTCCCCAATCCCTGATCCTTCTCGATGAAGTTGGTGCAGGTACAGATCCTGCTGAAGGTAGTGCCTTAGCGATCGCCTTGTTACGTTATCTGGCAGATCATGCACAATTGACTATGGCAACTACTCACTTTGGCGAACTCAAAGCGTTGAAATACCAAGATGAACGATTTGAAAATGCCTCAGTAGAGTTTGATGAAGCTACCCTTTCGCCTACTTACCGTCTATTGTGGGGAATTCCTGGACGTTCTAACGCTTTGGCAATTGCTCAACGCTTGGGGTTAAAAGCGGAAGTTGTGGAACAGGCGAAAACGAATCTGGGAGGCTCAACAGATGAAGTTAACCAGGTAATTGCTGGATTAGAAGCGCAACGTCGGCGTCAAGAAACCAAAGCAGCACAAGCACAAGATTTGTTGCAGCAAGCCGAACGTTTATACAAAGAAGTCTCAGCCAAAGCCGCAAATTTACAGGAAAGAGAACAAGCTTTGCGTGCTTCTCAAGAAGTCGCAGTTCAGCAGGCGATCGCTCAAGCGAAAAGCGAAATTGCTCAAGTAATTCGCCGCTTGCAGCAAGGTACACCCACCGCCCAAGATGCCCAGCAAGCCACAAAGGCTTTGCATCAAATCGCCGAAAAATTTATACCCCAACCACCACCAAAACCGAAACAAGGATACATTCCTAAAGAAGGCGATCGCATCCGTATTCCCAAATTAGGACAAACAGCAGAAGTCTTGACAGCACCCGATGATGATGGTGAGTTAACCGTCCGGTTTGGGATTATGAAAATGACAGTCAAGCTCGAAGATGTGGAATCTCTGGATGGTAAAAAAGCTGAACCAATAGTGAAAGCCAAACCAGCGCCAGCAGCAATACCAGTTACTCCAACCCAACCAGCTCCAGCAATTCGCACATCCAAAAATACAGTAGATATACGCGGACGTAGGGTTGCAGATGCGGAACTTATTTTAGACAAAGCAATTTCGGAAGCAACAGGGCCGATCTGGATTATTCACGGACACGGCACTGGTAAACTGCGTCAAGGTGTTCACGCCTTTTTGCAACAACACCCTAGAGTTAGTCGTTACGAAGCAGCAGAACAATCCGATGGTGGTACTGGTGTAACTGTTGCGTATGTAGACTGAGATACTTAAGACAATATTTGTATAAGTTAATCCAAGCATTTGTGTAGAGACACAATTCATTGTGTCTCTAATTTTGATCACAGTTTAGAATATTAATTGTTTAAGTAAAGATTGATGAAAAATTAAACAAGTAACAGCAAAAACAAAAGTATGCTAATTCTTTAACCAAATGATTTACAAGAAACATCAAAAATTCTTAATTATTCCGTAAACAAAACAATAAACTTTCTCAAAAACTGCTTGTTGAAATATGGCTGATAATGTGTTCTTTGGTTGTGAAGTAAAGTAGCTGAATAAACAACTAACCATTAACCAGGAGAAAATATCTATCTAAAGGAAGATTTATTTATTTTGTATAAAGCATCATTTTAAGCAAAAAGTATAGTTAAATTCAAGGTTGGTGCAATTAGCAGACAAGACGCAATAAATAGTGCTTGTAATTTTTATAAAATCGGTTTTCGTCATAGAGTAAGACAAAGACCGCAGCTGTTTACCCAACCATCTCAGTTATAGAAAACGCCCAGCAGCTTGCTGTAGGCTAATTTCTGTTCATAGCTTTAGGAAACTAATCTTCTTTCGTAAAAGTCTGGTTTCAAAATGGGTAACAGCAACAGCCCCTACCAGCCCGATCATCTATGCTAAAAGTTATGCACTCTGCCGCCAATTTACCCACTCCTACTCCCCAGTGGGAGGATTTAATTAAGCTTCCAGCCCCGAATACAACTCAATGGGAAAACATTAAAACCCAATTAGATTTGGTGCTGTTGGCATTAGAAACATTGACTGGCATTGGCTCCGAGGCCATGCTTTCAGCGGCTATTAATCTGAATTTAGAGTCAAGAGTGCCAGACCGTGTAGCGCTGTGGCGGCTACGCCAGTCTAACCCGCTACGCAAAGGTCAAGGAGGGCGAAAAAAGCTCGATGTTGAAGAAGCGCGAGCGCTTGTTCTCATTATTTGTTATCTTGCCAAGCAGCATCAAGAATTGATTCGGCGTGCTGTTGGCTTGTTAGAACAGATGGCGGAAAACAACCGCGAACCTCATCAAGCTGCTTTGTTAGGAGATTATATTGATGCTTTCTGCAACACTTACCAAGAACGGATGGAGGAAGACTCGACAATCTCCACGGATGAACTTACCCACCTGGCTTTAAAACTGCTGATAGATTTACTTTTTTATAGCGGACCCGGTGGACATCGCCGTCTCTGGCTAGCACTTATAGACCGTTCAACTAAATTTTGAAAATATCCTGCTTGCAGTTCTTGCCATGCCTCTAACAAATTCTGTCATCCGTCGGTACACACCACCCACTTGCACGCTAGAAGTCTTGGCGCAAAGCTCATCTCTATCTCGTTGGGTGGGAAAATCTGTTCTGAAGGATCTACGCTTTGAGTTAAGCTTTGACGATCCACGACTAAGCGAAGAACAGAAGATCATTATTCGGGGCGATCGCGACCAACTAGAAGCTTTGTGTGCAGCAGTAACAAACTATGTGCAGGAATTCCTTCAAATGTCCCCTGAAAGTTTTTGGGCAAACTTTTCAGATTTAGAGGACTCAAGCAAAGCATTAGATCAAGAGCAATCAGATCAATTAGCATCACAAGAACAATTACAACCTTCCGTTTCTACTCAAACATTAAATTCTTTTAATAATCAGCTACCAGAAACCGAAATACACATCAAACCAAACAGCCGTTTAACCCATAATTTGTTTCTCGGTTCTTTAGGATACCAAGCATCTCAGCCTGTTGTTCAACTGAATTTGCTACAGTTATTTGATTTGGCAACAGCCTTAGATCAATACTCTGATGATTTGCTTGCCCTACCTAGTCTTTATCAAAACAGATCGCGTTTTGCTATTCCTGGTTGGGTGCCTGCGGTAGCAGTATTGGTGTTAGCTATTGGTTTAGTACCCTTTAC
This sequence comes from Pelatocladus sp. BLCC-F211, assembly GCF_041928655.1. NCBI lineage: Bacteria > Bacillati > Cyanobacteriota > Cyanophyceae > Nostocales > Hapalosiphonaceae > Pelatocladus > Pelatocladus sp. BLCC-F211. Next base: position 5,338 of record NZ_JBHFLM010000081.1, read on the forward strand.
CTATCAATATGCTATTCAGAGTAAGCAAAAAACCAATACTAGCAAAGATAAACTTGCCTTAGAACCATCACCCCTACCGGAGCTGGCAACACCTGCACCTGCACTCACTCCTACCGATCAACTGCCTGCCCTACCCTTCGATTCTAAGAATTTATCTGTACCTGGTTCAACCTTACTACCACCAAACCAAACTTCTCCTCAAACCCAGGGGTTTCCAACTGCGCCCCTAATATCTAATGGGCCTTCTCAAGCTGTTTCCCCTTCAGCTTCTACAACATCTCCTACAACCACCTTCTCCTCGCCTTCTCCAGGGAAAAACGTATTCACCACACGCCCAATAGCAAAACTTCCCGCGCCACTGACATTAACACAACCGCAGCAAGTTAATATTCAACCCAAACCCAATTCCTCACAACCCAATAGCACCGCCCTGAATGCGAAAAATGGAGTTGTTGCCCAAAATGGGGAAATTTCATTAAATTCACCCACTACAGCCACAAGCTTACCTTCGACTCTTCCTATTGTTCCACCACCGATTGCTACCGCACCCAATAGGCGTGGTAGCAGTAGTCAACAAAATCAATCATCAACAACTACCTCCTCGGTTGATGCAGAAGATACTTCGACATTAATCCAGAGATTGCGCCAAGACCGTAATTCCAACAAAGTTGCTACAGGAAACAGCAGCACTGTATTTGACGCAACTGCTCAATTGTCAGAAGCTAAACAATATTTAACAAAGCGCTGGCAGCCACCTTCTGGCTTGAACCAAACACTAGAGTATAGTTTGATGGTGGGTGTTGATGGCACTATAGAACGTATCCTTCCTTTAGGAAAAGCTTCAAGAATATATATTGATCGCACAGGAATGCCTTTAATTGGTGAACGTTTTATTTCTCCCAATCGCAATGGACAATCTGTGATCATTAGAGCCGTTTACAGTCCTGATGGCAAAGTACAAACTTTTTCAGAAAGGGATTAATTGATCTTGTTGCTTGTGTGCCAGTTGCCAAAGTGCGACAAATAAAATAAAGGTAAAAGGGTAAAGAGAAAAGGTTAAAGGATAAAGATAATGTCCTTTCTCTTTGCCCTTTACTCTTTAACTATTAACAGCATTTGAGTCCAGTTATCAAACTGTCTTTTGAAGATATTTCCATCACAATATCTATCAATACAATAACGATCAATTCGTATTGTCTCAGATAGGGAATATGCATACACCAGCACCACAACAAAAAGAGAGTGCAGCTTGGATTTTTCAAACATGGGCTGCTTTTCTACTTTCTCTTTCCATGACTACTGTCGGTATTGTCAACTTACCCGTAGATAACTGGGTGAAAGGTTTTATGGGTATGGGTATGGCTTTTTCAATAGGTTCTACTTTCTCTTTAGCAAAAACTATGAGGGATTTACATGAATCTAGAAGGCTGACAGCGAGGATAGATGAAGCAAAGGTAGAAAGATTACTTTCTCAACATGATAATTTGATGAAGTGAGCGATCGCTCTATAGATCCCAGCTTAATAATCAAAACTTAAACCAAAAGGTTGTATAAATCAATCTTAATATTAGGTGCAGTATAGTTTGTAGTGAGGACTTTAGTCCTCAAAATCAGGACTAAAGCCATTACTTAACCTACACACCTACACCTAAAAAATCTATCCTGCAACTTTGACTGCTGTCATACTTTTCAGTTTGCTTAACCAGTCTTTCACAAAACCTTTTAACTTCAATTCTGTGTGATGTTGCCACTCAAACAAAGGAGCGAAACCTAAAGACAATGCAAAAATCCGCAGTTGCAACACAGGCGAATCACCCAATTGTTTCAACAAGCTAACAAGTTCTGCTCTTTCTTGTTGATTAAAAATAGGCAGAAAACAATAGGCTGAGTGTATAATTGCCATCTTGCGTCTTTGCTGATCTAACACTTTCGTATCCCAGCCTCGCCGTTGAAAAGCAGGCAAAAAACTCTCTTCAAAAATCCGAATATATCCTTTCAACTGCAAATGTTTACGCTTGGAACGTGTTTTCTTCACATCAGTCCAAACTCGATATTTTGCTAATATTTCATCTGCATAAACATTTCCGTAGCCAGCATCGGCAATTCTGACAGATAAATCATAATCTTCAACATATTCAGGCCCATTTTCGTAATATCTTAATTCTTGCAGTGCCTTGGTTCTAAACATGATGATGTTCGCTGCTACTCTATAACCAGTAACTGCTGCCATTAGTGCGTCATCTGAATTTTGAAACTCTTTTTTTCTGACAACTCGTCCTATGGAATGATGATTTCCATACTCATCCATTTCTTGGATAGCAGTATGAGCATAACCAGCTTCTGGATATTTTTGTAGTAGCGAAACTAATTTCTCCACATAATTTGGCATTAAAGCATCATCTGAATCTAGACGTACGATAAAGTCAGTTTTTGGCTGGCTCATTAACCAAGAATTATTACCAGCAATACCCATGTTTTTAGGTTGCTGATAGTAATGCACTTGCGGAAACTGCTGACACAACTGTTCCATCACTTGGGGTGTTTCGTCGGTACTGTGATCGTCGGAAACCCATACTTCTACGTTTGGATAAGTTTGGCGACAAGCACTAGTTACGGACTCAATCAAGTATTGGGCTTGATTATAAGTGGGAATACATATGGCAACTGAGGGAATATTTAGCATTGGAGTCATATCAAGTCTGGTCATATAACTGGAAATGGTTTTTGTGTTGTGTTACTCCCAAGAGCGGTAACAGAATTAAGCAATTACCAACTACGTTTGATATCCTAATTGCAGAGATAAAATTTGTTGTGTCACTATAATTCTCTGGGTGCAAAGCGTTATTACTTTACCCTGGTGACAAAAACTCAACTGTAGTGTAAACCTTCATTCTTGCAAGTAAATAAGTGCCACTTATCCAAAGTGACTTTCAATATTACTCAAGTCACTTTTAATGAATAAATGTTTCCAAGAATTGTACAAAGTGAGGATTTACCCTCAATTTTTGGCAAACTCTATAACTTTTCGATTTAGTAATATTTGGATAAGTGTTAACACACTTATTCATCCAGCTTAACTAAACTATTGGCGAAAAATTGATGGTTAACCTAGTACATTTGCAGCAATGGAAGGTAAGTATAGAATAAATTTCTATGTTGCTGTGTGGAATCTCTCTCCAGCAAGATAGAAGAGAATAGAATTCTTATCACTTTTTACAACTACAGACAGAAGCATTTAAAGCCATTTACTCAGGGTGGAGTCAAACCACCAGGAATCCTCACAGCATGGACACTCTGAAGCACTAGCTCATATTCGATGAAAAGACTACCCCCTAGCAATACTTGCTGGATGCGTGCCAGGAAGATTGAATTTGTTGAACCTAGCTTAAACATAAGAGCGTCCTCTGAGTTTTCATTTCAGAGTTGTGCTAGTATCTGCACATACCCACTGTTTCACAATTTATATTCTTTAGTGAAGCATTAATTAAAAATGTTAAAGCAATAAAATCTAAAACAGCACTAGAAATCAAGCAAGTTCATAAAAAAATCATATTTTTACATAAAATCTTTATTAAAAAATCATGAAGCACAAGATCAAAAAACTAAAAATGTGAATAATCTTATTTAATTTAAAAAATAAAAAGGCTGGATTTCCAGCCATCTCCTTTATGATTGTTTCGGAACCAGTTGTATTTAATAACGGGATTTTTTTGGTTTTAATTTTTGCTTTTTGCGTCGTCGCTCAGAAGCTGCAACTGCACCTTCTACAGGATAACCTACTACAGGTATGACTTGATATTTACGTTCTTCTTCCAAACGTTTGATTTCGGTGTAATCAACCCAATGGATACAATCAACTGGACAAGTATCTATTGCCTCTTGAATGATTTCTTCTGAATCACCATCTTGACGCATGACACGCGATCGCCCATAATCTGGTTCTATATAGAAAGTGTTACGGGCAACAAAGGCGCAGTGCTTGCAGCCAATACAAGTGATTTCATCAACATACACACCCTTTTGGCGTAGGATACCCCCTAACTCCGGCTCTAAGCCAGAGCGTTCTGGAGCGTCCCGCAAAAAGCCGCCTAATTCTGGTTCTAGTCCAGACCGGTTATCTTCCTGTTCTTCCAGCGACGGCAAAAAATCAGACATTACGCACTCCAGCGTTGCACTACCAGACGAATTGAACCATCTTCATTTTTTTGTTGTTCAGCGACTTGAAAGCCTGCCTTTACTGTCTCTTTCACGACTGCTTGATAAGCATAGCGCTGTGTTACTTGGCGCAGGAATCCTTCTACAGATAAGTCTTGTTGCCAATATTGCAAATCAGCTACCAATTCGTATTCTTTGCCATTCCATTTGAAACCAACATCGTAACCATTTTCTTGCTCGATAGTAATCTCAGCACTGTGAGTTTGACCACGATAGCCACGCACTTGACGCGGGCCTTGCTTCCAGTCTATACCCAAGTCAGAGAGAGCATCTTGCAAAGACTCAAGGTTACGGATTTGGGTTTTAATTTGGCTAAAGTGTGACATGGTGGTTATGAATCGACTAAGCTAAATGTTTATGTTTGCAAATTTACCAACCGCTATGAGTGGTTTGTGTGTTCACCACTCCAGATTGCTGCACCTTGGCGGCAAAGAATTCTGAGGTTGGCTCTTGACTAAGCACTTGTCCCAGCTGTGCTTCTATAGCCGCTGTCACTTCGGCGCAGGAATTACCTACAATACCTGTGACTTTCTCCTGTACCCGACCATCTGGATAAATGATGAATTCTAATGTCTCCATGCTTTTGGTCTAACCACAAATAGTACGCTTGGATTGTACTGCTCTAGCAAATGGCTAAAAATGTAGCTTTAGGGAACAGCATTTTTCCTTAGCCACAAAATTACCTATTTGTTAACTAATGTTCCATCTCTCAAAATATATATCTCAGAAAATTTACAAAAGTTATTAATCTTATTAGTTAACACATCTATTACATGTAAGTTTCTCTTAACCTAATCGAGAAGTCAAGCTCAAAATTTAACTCTCAACAAATTTGTTAAAAACGGCGAAACCATAACAATGGCTAGCTTAGACAGTAATATCTGTCAGAAAATAATGATTTTTATTGAAAAAATCTATCATTATGATGAATTTTGCAAGATGAGAAGCGATTCTCCAAAGGAGACGCTACGCGAACGCACTTTATTTGTGCTTAAAAAACTCCTACGCCTAAAACCACTGATTCCACGCCAGGTATGCTTTGAGCTTCTTTGTAGGGAAAATCTGTATCTAAAAAATAAAAAATCGATCTGCCAAGCCAACAACCCAGCATAATAAATCAAGATAAAATCTCTCGCCACTAGCCAAAAGCCACAGTCACAAGACTTAGAACTAAGGCTGAATGCGAAAGCTAATTTTTAACTGAGCTAATTAACCATGCATACAGAACAAATAATAGGTTCTACCAATTTTGCTCCAGCGATACGTATCGGAGTACTGGGTTTTGGCGGATTAGGACAAGCTGCGGCGAAAGTTCTAGCACCGAAACAAGAAATGATATTAGTAGCAGCAGCAGATAACAAAGGTTATGCTTATGCTACCGAGGGTTTAAATGCCGAAAAGTGCATCACCACATATCAATCTCAAGGTTCCCTTGGTTATTTAGAACCATTTGGTACATTAACCAATCGTAGTATTCAGGATTTAATCGAAAGTAATCAGCCTGTAGATGGTTATTTTTTGGCTTTACCAAACTTACCTAATGACTTTATCGCTACTGTCGCCAAGCAATTTATTGATTCTGGTTGGCGTGGGGTATTAGTAGATGCGATTAAACGCACCAGTGCAGTAGAACAGTTACTAACCTTGAAAGCAGAACTACAAACCGCAGGTATTACCTACATGACAGGATGCGGGGCGACACCAGGACTATTAACAGCAGCAGCAGCGATCGCAGCCCAAAGTTATGCTGAAATTCATCGCGTAGAAATTACTTTTGGGGTGGGGATTGCAAATTGGGAAGCTTACCGCGCCACTATCCGCGAAGATATTGCCCATATGCCTGGTTACAATGTAGAAACAGCAAGGGCGATGACAGATGCAGAAGTAGAAGCACTTTTGGATAAAACTAATGGTGTGTTGACACTAGAAAATATGGAACACGCCGACGATGTGATGTTAGAGTTAGCAGGAATTTGTGCGCGCGATCGCGTTACTGTTGGTGGTGTTGTCGATACCAGAAATCCCAAAAAGCCCCTCAGCACTAACGTCAAAATCACAGGTCGCACTTTTGAAGGTAAGATTTCCACCCACACCTTTACATTAGGAGATGAAACCAGCATGGCTGCAAACGTGTGTGGGCCAGCTTTCGGCTATCTCAAAGCAGGAATAAACCTACATCAACGCGGTATCCACGGAATATTCACCGCCGCCGAAATTATGCCCCAATTTGTGAGATAAGTTTGTAGTAAGCACTTCAGTGCTTAAATTTAGAGGGCTAAAGCCCTCACTACAAACCTTCACATTTATTTAATTTATTACAGTAGCGCCTTGCTTCTTCCTCTAACCTTCTAATTTCGCTTTCCCAGCGCTGAAGTTTGCTCCATCGCTCTGTTAATTGATATTCTGTAGGTTTTGGATAAGGTTTCGTACCTGGGTTAGGATAAATTTTCCTCTTTTCTAGCCATTGACGACAATAGTATTGCCAAAGAAATACATGATCGTGTCTATCACCACCAAGACAACGAATTTGCTTAACGGATAGTTGATGTTGACCGAAAAGTATTTGTTGATTTTTCGAGTTATTGGGAAATAAGCGAGTTTCACTACCTTTTCCACGAAAGAACTCTACTACAAACCAATCACCAAAATCGAAAATACAAATTTCTGTTGGGTCGCTACCATCATCTTTCAAGATATCAACATCTCGTTTTATCTCATTTCCTATAGTATTGAATGTTCTTTGGGGAAGTAAAATGCGGATATCCTCAAAGCGATCACTATAAAAACTCCAAAATTTACTACGACGTGATAGTTGATTTACCTCAAAGTCCTCTAATTGAAGTCTTTGCAAAATCAAATTTACTAAACTTTGAAAATCAGCGTAATTAACTGCTCCTATCCACCCTCTGAGTTTTTGTCTTGCTTGTTCTGAGAGTCTATGGGTTTTTTCAGCGTTACTATAATTTTCTTTAACCCATGCAATTAATGGTGAAAACTTACTCGCTACTTCCTTAGATACGTAAATTAACAAATAATTCACGGCGTTTACTTGATGCTCAGATAACGACATTTCATTTAAGCATCGTAATAGCCAGTTTACCTGTTGCTGATTTGGATTAGTGAGAGAACAAAAATAGGGAACTATATCCTCAACAAAGTTTTTAAATGCTGCAATCCACACAGGTAAATCATGATTAATTTCTGTAATTAATTCACTGGGAGTGAAATTGAGTTCACAAGCTATTCTGCTGATTTCTATTCCTGTATTAGTAGTACTAAGTGATCGAAGTATTTTTACAGTTAGTATTTCTTTGATATTTTCAATACTCAAAAATACATGAAAAGAGTCTACAAAAGAAGATGCTAGATTATTTTGATTTTGGTCATGATAATAAAGAGCTAAACGCCACAATAATTGACTTTGTAGCCATGAATTATGAGCAGCGTATTTCCAGATGAGTACTGAAGTTTTTGTAGTATTTAAAGGATTTTTACTATCCCATTCTGATTTACGACCAATACAATGAATCCATTCAATTTTACTGATATTTTCTTCTTCTCCTTCTTGAACTTGTTTCAATATTTCATCAATAGTCTTCACAGAAATTTCTACTTTGGGTAATTGAGTAGTAAATTCCAGTAATTTTTTGGGTTGGAGATAGACAGAAAGAGAATCGATAGGAGGCGCAGAAAATTTATCATTCATTTATTTTTATCCTGAGATTTATTGATAAATGATTTCTTGACTAATTCATCACTACGAAATTGTAAACGGAATAGTACTTTACGGTCAGCAGGATTATCACGAGTTCTATCAGCTTCAATTTCTCCTCTTCCTGCGGCTAATATTTTCTGACTCAAAGATGCTTTAGTGGAAAAATTCAGATCATAAAATATGAACTTATATACAGATGAAGCTCTCAGGACACTCAATTCCATATTCGTTTTATTATCTCCTTCAGAACTCGTGTGACCTTCAATCACTACACGAGAAATTTCGTTTTCGATTTCTGGTTTGGAGAAAATAACTCGACTATACACCGGAACAAATCTACGGAGAAAATCTTTTCCTTGTGATTTAAGTTCTGTACTACCTTGAGCAAAGAGAATTGATTCCTGAATACTAATATCTCCAGTTTCAGGATTAACCTTAACGTTAATATTATTGTTTTTCATTTCTCCAATGACATTTCCAATCACTACCCGTTTTGGTTCGTCAATTTGAGCAAGAGCAGTAATAAAGAGAAGCACAAAGAACATTAGCAATCCAGACATTAAATCACCGATAGAAAGATATGTACTTGCATCATCATCTTCGGTATTCTCTGTTTCAGAATTCCATATAAAGTTTTGCATTTTAATGATTCCCGTTGAATTGGTTACGGTGATCAGTAGCTCTGACTAGAACATCAGCAGAATGATATAAGTTTTGACAAACTTGAGCTAATGCAGTATCTGCTTCTTTGAAAAAATGAGTCTGTGTTTGTTCAAAATGATTTTTCCAAGCATTTAATGAACTTTCAAAACTTTCAGATAATTCTCGATACTGACTTTGTATATCTTTAACTTGAGTTCCAATTTCACGAGCAATTTCTTGTAATTGTAGTAGTCGTTGATTTGAATTAATTCCTACAGTATTTGCAAGTTTGCTCACTTCTTGAGTAGTATCACTGACTAAGTTCATATCTTTTTGAAATTGGTCAGATAATTCTCTTCTACGCTGATATTCTTCTTTAAAAACATTATTGAGATGATTTACCACTCCTGATAAACCATCTCTCTGTTCTCCTAGTGTTTCTTCTAGAAGATTATTTTGCTCTTCAAAAAAGTTATGCAAATTTGCTTGATATTGTTCACGGAATGCTGTTAAATTTTCCTCAATCGTATGATGACAGGCGATAAGTTTATGATCAATATTTCCCAAAGTCACAAGTAAGTTCTCTTTGGCTCTATTCATCAGAGAAGATGCTTCATTTCCAGTAGTTTGTAATTCCTGCTGAAAAGACCTATGAGCCTGAGAAAGAATATTAATCATTCCAGTACGGGTAGCTTGTAGCATCTGTTGTTCAACTTCTGCTCGTTGTTGCAAAGCTTGTTCCAACTCTTCTCTAATTCCTCTAAATGTTGCGGCTGCATTTTCAGCACTTTCTTGAAATGCGGTTCTTTGTGCGGTCATTCCTTCTATACTGTGATCAAGTGCGCGATTTATTTCTACTGCTGTTTGTTCAAAAAAGTTGTGTAGATGTGCTTGATACTCTTCACGAAATGATGTTAAACCTTGCTGAACTGTCTGATTACAAGCACTAAGTGTGTGATCAATATTTCCTAAAGTATCAAGTAAGTTATCTCTAGCACCATTCATCAAAGAAGATGCTTGATTTCCAGTCGTTTCTAAAACACTATTTTGCTCACGAAAAGCAGTATGAGCTTGAGAAAGAATATTAATCATTCCAGTGCGGGTAACTTGTAGCATTTCTTGTTCAACTTCTGCTCGGTGTCGCAAAGCTTCTTCTAACTCTTCTCTAATTCCTCTAAATGTTGCGGCTGCATTTTCAGCACTTTCTTGAAATGCGGCTCTTTGTGCTGTCATTCCTTCAATACTTTGATTAACCGCACGATTTATTTCTACTGCTGTTTGTCCTAAAACACCTCTTGTCTCTGTTTGAAATTGACTGAGAGTGTGACTTAAGTCGTTAGTAAACTCTTTAAGTTGCGTCAATGTTTGTTGCTGAAAATTCTGAATTGTAGTGATAGATGTTCCTAAATCTCGATGAAGAGTAAGAACTGATTCAGATGCTTTCTCTGTTAAATCTGCACTTTTATCAAGCCTAACTACTATTGGTTCTAATACCTGAATTCGTAAATCTTGAATTAGGTTCTCTAAAACTCTCTGTCCTTGATTTTCCTGTAATTCTCTTGTCTGACGCTGCTCTTGGTGTATAGCTCTCAGTCCCGGTAAAAGAATTGTTCGTATTTGCTGACCAATTGCTTCTCCAATTAATTCTGCACTTGGTGGTTGTAGCCCAGATAAGTTTTTAGCAACACGATTTAAATTATTAACAACCGCTTGCAGACTATTTGCTTCTTGATCTGCTGCTATTTCTTGAGTAGTTATCTCATCTAATTTTTCACGCAGCCCGTCACGTTGATTTTGTTTTATAGAATCGGTGGCGAATAAAATTAGGGTAAAAATACTACCAGAACCAAGTCCCATTAATGATGTAGAAAAAGCTGTTTTCATACCTGCAATTAATTGTTTAATAGCAGGCATTAACTGTTCAATACTTCTAGTATCAAAATTTACATCTTGTAGCCCTTGTTGAATACCATAAAATGTTCCCAAAACACCAATAGCGGTACAAAGAGTAGTGACAAAACGAAGAGAACTACGCGGTACAGGACTAGATAAAATGGCTGGATATGTAATCAGGAAATATTTGTTATTTCTGCGTTGAATTTTATCCAGTTCATAAGTTCCTAAATGCTTTTTTAACCAATCACGGATATCCTCTTTAGGATTTGAATTTTTACCCTTTAGCCGCCATTGCTCTAAAATATTAATAGCAGTTTGAGTTGTGCGAAACTTCAAACAATAACGAAACACGCTATATAACTCAACACAAATTGCGAATATTAATACTATGGCTGTTGCGTAGTGAAAAAGAGTATTATCCCAAATGATGTCCCAAATTTTGAGTATTTCCATATAGCCCCTCTTTTAATTTATATTTATTGATATTTAGTAAATTTACGTAATTCTTGCTCTGTGAGAAATTCTTTCGCTACTCTCACAGGAAGGTGTTCTGCATATAAGCGATCGCCTACTTTCTCCCGTAGTTGCAAACTGTAAATTTCCTCACCTACCTGATTAGATTCAACTGAATCCTTAACTAGATAAACTTGTTCAGGAGCATGTTCTCTTAATAACCGCACCTGCAAGCAAGTTTTTAAATCTCGTGTTGAAGTAGAGAGAGGAGAATCATCACCAAATAATTCCCGTATAGCTTTCCAAGCATGATTAACTGCAACAATCTCTCTCACCAACTGTTCAACAGATGTTTGGAAAAGATGTTCAATTTTATCCATCGGTATGTAATGTTAATGCTTTATCGCCGATGGTTTTATTGTTCCCGTAAAAGTATTGAATATAGCTTTAAAGTTAAATAAAAGAATTATAAAATTTTTATATCATTCACATAGTTGAGCGTAGTTTACCAAAGCATTTCAAATATTCAAAAAATCCCGCCTACGATTAAAATCGCAGTCTCATAGCTAAAATCTGCTTAAGCAGACCGTTTGATTGATATAAAGTGTCGAATACTTCAAAAGACAACCTAATCCCCAATCCCTGATCCCCGATTTCCAATCCCCAATCCCTCTTCTTCTTCATCCAAAATCAATCCAGGTGTTTGCACCACAAACGGTAAATCAGCGCCTAATATACCCCGCTTGATCCGTTCTAATGTCTCTGGGAAAACGACAAACAGAGGATATATAGTATTTGTCCCCTCGCTTAAAATATGTTGGTAGCGGGAGGACATTAACCATTCATAGTCTTGATCCAGCCAAATTTGTGTTTGTCGCCAACGTCCTAAAAAATCAGAAAAATCTTCATGGGGACGATGAATAAAGACAAGAATTTCGCTTCCTGTTTTAATTTTCCATTCAGGATCACACATCAAAACTGCGACATCACAGGGTAGAGAAATAGTTTTACCTGTGGTTGTTGCTTCCCCACGCAAACGCACAATTGGCAAAGGTATAGTGATGATGCTTTCGTCTGGACGACGTAGGCTAGGAATCATTTCTAAGTATGGACGATGTTGCTTGAGTAAAGCGATCGCACCAATATGATTACTGTATTCCGCTAAACTAGTTTCATAATATGATTTTTTGATAAACATGATTAAAATTATGAATTTTAAATTATTATTTAAACTTTTTAATTAAGGATGAAAAAATAATTTTATCTTTCATCCTTTATCCTGATTTTTTGATTACCCCAGCTTTTCAAACACTTTAAATAAAGGCAAATACATCGACATCAAAATAGTACCAACCATTCCTCCTAAAACGACAATCATAATTGGTTCTAAAACACTGGTGAGTGCTTTGACTGCTTGCTCTACTTCATCTTCGTAAAAATCAGCTATTTTCATTAACATGCCATCTAATTCACCAGTTTCTTCACCAATGCTAATCATTTGAATCGCCATAGGCGGAAAAACTTGCTCTTTTTGTAAGGCGATGCTAATCATTCCTCCTTGTTGAATTTCTGCCCGCGCTCCATCAATCGCATTTGAAACAACTTGATTACCAGAAGTATCTCGCACAATTTCTAGAGAAGTCAGAATTGGTACACCTGAACGAGTCAAAGCACCAAAAGTACGACTAAAACGAGCAACAGATGACTTTTGAATTAAGTCACCAAACAACGGCATTTTTAGGGAAAGACGATCAATTGTTTCCTTCCCAATACGGGTTTTATAGTATTGTTTGTAAGCAAATGCTATTGCCATTAAAGATCCAACAAACACAAAAATTCGCCAACTCCGCAGAACTTCACTACAAAACATCATAAATTGAGTTAACGGAGGTAATTCTGTTCCTAATTCATCAAAAATTTTGGCAAATATAGGAATTAGAAAAACCGTCATCCCCACAAAAATAGAGACTGCAATAATACTAACTGCTACTGGATAAGCAAGCGCTGATTTAATTTGGTTTTGTAAACGAGCCACATCTTCTAATAACTTGGCTAATCGATTTAAGACTTCGTCTAGCACACCACCAACTTCACCAGCCTGAATCATGCTGACATATAATCCATCGAAACAATCAGGATGCTTACGCATTGCATCCGAAAGATTTATCCCATTTTGGACATCATTACTAATATCCACAAGAGATTGTTTAAGTTTAGGATTACTACATTGCTCAGACAGTACTCCCAAACTTCTAACAATAGCTACTCCTGCATTCACCAAAGCCGCAAATTGACGAGAAAAAACAGCTTTATCCTTAACTGAAACCTTGACTAATGAAGTCTGAAATTTTTTCAGATCAAAATTTCCCAAACCTTCAGATTTTTTTAATTCTTGGACAACAAATCCTTGCTGTCTAAGTCTTGTACGTGCTTCTGCCAAATTTTTCGCAAATAATTTTTCTGTTTTTGATTTCCCTTGCGAATCCCGAACACGAGCAACGAATGCAGGCATGAATTTCCTCTATCCGTATGAAAGTTAATAATTTAGTTGTTAGTTGCTTGTTTAAGAAATACTGGAAAAATCCAGATAACAAAATTTTTAATGTGCTTTTACAGTTCCAGCAGTAGCGACTTTTCCAGCAGCAGGTGATGCAGCAGGGCCAATAAGACGTTGCACTTCATCTGGCTTAGAAGTTTTAGACATTGCTGCTTCAAAAGAGATAGTTCCTGCTTTATATAAATCAGCTAAAACCTTCTCCAGAGTTTGCATACCTAATTTGCCGCCAGTTTGAATAGCCGAATAAATTTGTGCTGTTTTGCCTTCACGAATCAAGTTAGAAATAGCCGGAGTTATGATCATTATTTCCTGTGCCATCACCCGACCAAATTCACCAGGTTTAGGATTCTTTTTAGGAACTAAAGTTTGGCTAAATACTGCTACTAGCGAGTTAGATAACTGTACTCTGACCTGGGTTTGCTTTTCATGGGGGAAAACGTCAATAATTCTGTCAACAGTCTGCGCTGCTGAACTAGTGTGTAAAGTACCAAATACTAAATGCCCAGTTTCAGCAGCAGAAATTGCTAAAGAAATAGTTTCTAAATCCCGCATTTCTCCCACAAGAATAATATCTGGATCTTCCCGCAAAGCAGCTTTTAAAGCATTGGCAAAACTTTTTGTATCTTCGCCCAATTGTCTTTGGTGGACAAGACTTTTGATTGGTTCATAAACAAACTCTATCGGATCTTCAACTGTCAAAATATGTTCTGCTCGTGTGCGGTTGATTAAATCAATCATCGCCGCTAGTGTCGTTGTTTTTCCAGAACCAGTTGGACCTGTAACTAGAATTAATCCTCTAGGTTTATCCGACATTTCTCTTACTACATCGGGCAAACCTAATTTATCAAAGTTAGGAATTTTAGAACTTAATGCTCGCAAACAAGCTGCATAAGAACCGCGTTCTTTATAGACATTGACACGGAAACGTGCTAACCCCTTGACACCATAAGAACAATCTAACTCCCAGTTTTGTTCTAATGTTTTTCGTTGGGAGTTATTGAGCATACTAAAAATTAATCTTTGGCATTGATCGCCAGATAAAGGCTCTTCTCCAATGGGCGTCAGTTTACCACTGATACGAAAATATGGTGGCAAACCAGCAGATAAATGCATATCCGAACCACCCATTTCAATCATTTGCTCCATTAAATCTTCAATCATCATTTCCATATTTTTTCCCTTTGTTGTTTGTTATTTGTTAGTGGCTTGAAAATGACCAATAACTGATACTTATTTGAGGGTAGAGAGCAAGCAAATTCCACACATTGGAGTCAATCCAAAATCGAATGACTAATCCTGAAAACGAGGCGTCAAACAATATGGACAATCCAACCATTCAGGCTGTAACCCAGCATTACAAGTCCTACAGGTAAGACTAGTTTTGCGTTTAGCTTTTAATTCCGCTTCTAAACCTGTGTCAGTAAAGGTGACTCGTTCTACTTCTTCTAGGGTGGTTGAACCTTGACGTACTAAGTCCAAGCTGTACGCCAGTAGGGTTTTCATACCCTCTTCTACTGCTACTTCTTTGATGCGTTCTGTCGGTGCTTCTTCGTTAATGAGGGTTTGCAAATTTTCGCTGATTCGCATGACCTCATAGACGCCACAACGTCCTTTGTAGCCTACGCCATTACAGGTTGGACATAAATGACCTTGAGTTTTGGCTTCTTGAAATTGGTCTGCGGTCAGAGTATTAGCTTTATAAAAGGTTATTCCTACTTCCTGGGAAGCTGACAAACCATAGCGAGCAAGTTCTTCTACTGTGGGTGTGTAGGGAATGCGACAGTCAGCACAAACACGCCGTACCAAACGCTGTGCTAAAACGCCGATCAGCGAACTGGAAATCATGAAAGGCTCAATACCCATTTCCCCTAAACGAGCGATCGCACCAGGGGCGTCATTAGTATGTAAAGTCGTCAATACCAAGTGACCAGTTAATGCTGCTTCAATCGCCGTTTTTGCTGTTTCCTTATCCCTTGTTTCACCCACCAGCAGCACATCTGGATCTTGCCGCAAAAATGCCCGTAATGCAGTGGCAAAATCTAACCCTTTTTCCCGAATCACCTGTACTTGAGTAATTCCCGCCAAGCTGTACTCAATTGGATCTTCTACAGTACTGATATTGATTCCTGGCTCGTTTCTTTCTGCTAGTGCCGAATATAGTGAAGTTGTCTTACCAGAACCTGTTGGTCCAGTTACTAAAATTAACCCAAAAGGACGACTAACCATTTCCTGGACAATCTGTAGCGTCTCTGGATCGGTAATTAACTTATCCAAACCTAGTTGAGTTGCAGAGTTATCCAAAATTCGCAGTACAACTTTTTCCCCGTAGCGACTAGGTAGGGTATTAACACGGAAGTCTACCTTACGTCCCTCGAACAATCGCCTAATCCGTCCGTCTTGGGGTAAGCGTCGTTCTGCAATATCTAAACTGGCGATAATCTTAAACCGCGCAGTCACAGCAGGAATAATTTTTTTTGGCAAAGGGTCGAAAGCTTCCCGTAACACCCCATCTTTACGAAAGCGAATACGTAAGTTTTCTTCTTGGGGTTCTATGTGAATATCAGATACTTTCTCATGCAATGCTTTTGCCAAAATTCTGTTAACCAGACTGATCACAGGAGCATCTTCAGCACCTTTCATCGCTGCTCCCAAGTCAGCTTCGGATTCTTCTGGAGCTTCGTCTAGGTTGAGGTTGTCTAGATTTTCTAAATCTTGATTAATGTCTGTATATTTTTCTTGCTCTAAATGCTTTTGTCGAACAGCTAAATCATCGAGGTATACATTGATCAACAATTGGTAGTCTTCTTGGGTAATGACCATGCGCTGCAAAGCCAGACCTTGGGGACGCAAAACCCGATTTAAGTCATCCGAAGCTTCTAGATTATCTGGATCGACCATCGCCACCAAAACAGAGGGTGGGTTTTGATCCTCGTTTTTCGACAGTGGCACTAAGCGGTGACGACGACAAATATCAATTGGGATGAGACTATCAATCAGATGGGCTACTGTTGTGTTGCCTACTGAACTAATTTCCGGATCGAGGGATTCTACGCCGTAAAGTATTTTAAGTTCAAATAGCTGTTGTTTTTTATACTGTCTCAGTAACTCTGGTGATAATTGCCGCCCCGATATTGATTCGAGTACTTCTGTTAAAGGGATACCAGACTTGCGGCTTTCAATCAGCGCTTGTCTCATCTGTTCGCTATTAACAAAGCCAGATTGCACAAGTTTGTTGCCGAAGGGCGAAAATTCTACTCTGGTAGACAGAGCTGTACTACGCCGTTGTGGTGACGAGTTAGTCATAAATCAGCTATTGAGGGAATCTCTGAATAGAGTATTCCCAAGCTCTGAACAAGAATTTACATACTCACTTAAATAAATAAAAATATTGGGGATCGGGGATCGGGGATCGGGAAGATATTTGTTAAATAATTCTCCCTTGTCTCCCTTCCCTTGTCTCCTTTCCCCGATCCTTGATCCCCTTTCCCCTTTCCCCTATAAATTGAAAATTGACAGACTACTAACATCAGTATCTGCACTAATATGTCCAGCATTTGTCAAAATAGATGACGGTGATATCAATTCCAGAAGATATCGGCAAAAAAATGCGCCTACTATTGCCATCTCTAGCAATAGACTACTTCTTGCACTCTTGTAGGGCAAGGGTCAAGGCTCAAAGGCAGAGGTTTTTTCATTCTTCAACCTTTACTCCTTAACTTTTTCTCGATTTCTACAAGAGGTTTAATGCATGACTGCAAAGATGGCGATAAATTGTCGGATCAAGTATCTGGGATAAGTACATAATGATGGACGAATATAAACAGATAAACAACACAAGTCAGCAAGTGGGTGAACCAACAGAGGTCAAGCAAGCAATGAATAGTGACTCCTCAGTTCCAATCAATGCCAACGAACCTGGCACCGAGGCGACAGACGAAGTGACAACCGAAAATAACGTATCTGAAAACACAGTTACAACCAGCCAAGAAAATGGGGTTGCTGGTAATCAGACAACTACAGTTGATACGGCTGCATCAGCACAGATGAATCAACAAATCGAATCTCTCAAAGCTCAGTTAGAAGAACGTAGCAGCCAGTATATGCGAATTGCGGCAGATTTTGAAAATTACCGCAAACGCACAATCAAAGAAAAAGAGGATCTAGAAGTGCAAGCAAAGCGGAATGCAATTAATGAATTGCTACCAGTAGTCGATAATTTCGAGCGGGCGCGATCGCAAATCAAACCCCAAAACGATGGGGAAATGGGAATTCACAAAAGTTATCAAGGAGTTTACAAATTACTAGTAGATAGCCTGAAGCGCTTAGGTGTATCACCCATGCGTCCCGAAGGACAACCATTTGATCCCAACCTACACGAAGCAGTTATGCGCGAACCTACGGATGAATATCCTGAAGGAACAGTGTTAGAAGAGTTAGTACGCGGATATTACTTGGGCGATCGCGTGCTACGCCATGCAATGGTTAAGGTGGCTGCTCCTAAAGAAGATACCCCATCTTCAGAGGAAAATCAGTCTCCTCCAGTAACATAGTTAAATTAGTCGTCATTTGTCCTTTGTCAATTGACCAATGACTAAAATAGGCGATTATCGCGTATAAAAACGTACAAAAGGTAGTCCGCGAAATATAAAGCCCGAAGTTTTGTCGCCTTCCTCAGTGGAAATGCTTACGGAGGGACAGTTATCAATGGAGCAACACCACTGAAACAACTGTCCCCCAAAAGCTGTTACTTATACTTCGAGTAAAAAATATTCAATAAAAATATCGAGATATATGGGAAAAGTTATTGGGATCGACTTAGGCACTACCAACAGTTGCGTCGCAGTTTTAGAAGGTGGTCAACCAATTGTCATTGCCAATTCAGAAGGCGGACGAACTACTCCTAGTATTGTGGGTTTTGGCAAAGGTGGTGAGCGCTTGGTCGGTTCACTGGCAAAGCGCCAAGCTGTAACAAATGCTGAAAATACAATTTACAGTATAAAACGCTTCATAGGTCGTCGCTGGGATGACACAGATGCAGAACGCGATCGCGTACCTTACAACTGTGTCAAAGGTCGAGATGATACTGTTGATGTTCAAATTCGTGGACGTAATTACACACCACAAGAAATTTCCGCGATGATCCTACAAAAACTTAAACAGGATGCGGAAAACTTTTTGGGTGAACCAGTAACAAAAGCAGTAATTACCGTACCTGCTTATTTTACAGATGCTCAAAGACAAGCAACCAAAGATTCTGGTACAATCGCTGGACTTGAAGTACTGCGGATCATCAACGAGCCAACCGCAGCCGCTTTAGCTTTTGGTTTAGATAAGCAAGACCAAGAACAGTTAATTCTAGTCTTTGATTTGGGAGGTGGAACTTTCGATGTATCCATCCTGCAATTAGGGGATGGTGTGTTTGAAGTCAAAGCAACGAGTGGTAATAATCACTTGGGTGGAGACGATTTTGATAACTGTATCGTCCGTTGGATGATAGATATATTTTTACAACAAGAAAAAATCGATCTTTCTCAAGATAAAATGGCCCTGCAACGCTTGCGGGAAGCAGCAGAAAAGGCAAAAATTGAACTCTCAAGCATGATGAGTACTTCAATTAACTTGCCGTTTATCACTGCGGATGAAACAGGCCCAAAGCATTTAGAAATGGAACTCGCTCGTGCCAAATTTGAAGAATTGACGGGTCATTTCATAGAAGCCATCATCAAACCGATGGTGCAAGCACTCAAAGACGCAGACCTCAAACCACAAGATATTGATCGAATTATTTTGGTAGGGGGTTCTACTCGTATTCCTGCTGTCCAAAATGCCTTAATTAAATTTTTTAACGGCAAAACACCAGATCGCTCTATTAACCCAGACGAAGCAGTAGCACTCGGAGCCGCTATCCAAGCTGGGGTGCTGGGTGGCGAAGTTGATAATCTGCTTTTATTGGATGTTACACCCCTGTCACTGGGAATTGAAACTTTAGGAGAAGTATTCACCAAAATCATCGAACGTAACACCACAATTCCCACCAGTAAATCTCAAATTTTTTCCACAGCGGTTGATGGACAAACCTCTGTGGAAATACACGTCCTTCAAGGTGAACGGGCGATGGCAAAAGATAACAAAAGCTTGGGCAAATTCCTACTCACAGGAATTCCCCCTGCGCCTCGTGGTGTACCGCAAATCGAAGTTAGTTTTGAAATCGATGTCAACGGTATCATGAAAGTCTCTGCCCAAGACAAAGGTACAGGTAGAGAGCAGAGTATTCGGATTACCAACACAGGTGGCTTAAGCAGCAACGAAATTGAACGGATGCGACAAGAGGCTGAAGTGTTCGCTGAAGAAGACAGAAGGCGTATACAAATAGCAGCATTGAAAAACCAAGCGGACAATTTGTTGTACAGTTACGAATCAACACTCAAAGATAATGGCAACTTGATTGGCGAACAGATGAAAAGTTTGGCAGATGAAAAACTTGCTCATCTCCAAGCAGCAATTTATGAATCAAGCATTTCTGTTGCAGAATTCAAACAGCGCTTAGAAGATTTCCAGCAAACTCTATTTAGCATTGGGGCTGAAGTCTACAATCGTGTTAACGATGGTCAAACGGATGATGTTCTTTCATATCCAGAGAGTTCTTCTAGTCCTGAACAATCTGAACCATTGCATAGCACGCTGACACCGCAATTTAACTTTAATTTTGAAGACGAAAATACTCTACATGCTGATTATGAAGCCATAGAGTAAACATCGACCTATTACCGTGTTTATAGGTTTAGATAACAAAGTTCACAGTTTCTTCCAAACACCCAAAAACTACCAGCCACCAACAAACTAACCGCTATCTTTTTTGCTAAATTATAGAAATGATTTGCTTTGTCATCAGATTCATGGGGGGTTTTCCACACCTATAAGTGCGGCTAGCCCCTCTAATTGATGGGCAGAGTTTTGCTCTTATACGTAGCACAATTGTAAAAGAGACAGCTTCAGGCCAAAGCTTTTGTCGTTTTTTACGGCAGTCGCAACAACGGAATCCCCAGTGCATTGGGCGGCTTGTCGCCTAATGCACTGGCTAGGGAACCTCCAAGGGCGCAGTGGCTCTGCAATTGGCACTGCTTTACGAAGAAAGTACCTGTTGCTGGCAACTTGCTGGTGATTTATATAAAAGGTAAAAGGTAAAATTATATTATTAAGAAAATTTAACTGTTGCCTTCTGCCTTCTGTCTGCCCAAACTTCTTGGGGCGATATTTCGTCTCATGATTTCTAGAGGAAGTTGCAACTCAATAGAGTTGACGCCTAAAGTCTTGTGCGTCTACGAAGTTATAACTGCATAGCTGCTTTCTACCTTTTAACTTTCACCTTTGCTATATGGCCCGCGACTACTACGAAATTCTGGGTGTCTCTCGTGACGCCGATAAAGAAGAAATCAAACACGCCTATCGCCGCCTAGCCCGGAAGTATCACCCAGATGTGAACAAGGAACCGGGAGCCGAAGAACGCTTTAAGGAAATTAACCGTGCCTATGAGATACTCTCAGAACCCGAAACTCGTGCTCGTTATGACCGCTTTGGTGAAGCTGGAGTTTCAGCAGGCGCTGGTGTAGGCTACCAAGATGTGGATATGGGCGGTTTTGCCGATATCTTTGAAAGCATCTTCAGTGGCTTTGCTGGTGGTATGGGTACTCAAACGCAAAGACGACGCAGTGGTCCAGTTAGGGGTGATGACCTACGGCTAGACCTGAAGTTAGACTTTCGAGAAGCGGTATTTGGTGGTGAAAAGGAAATTCGCATTTCGCATTTAGAGACTTGTGAAGCTTGTAATGGCTCTGGTGCCAAACCCGGTACTCGCCCTCGTACTTGTTCTACTTGTAGCGGTTCGGGTCAAGTACGCCGTGTGACGAGGACACCATTTGGTAGTTTTACTCAAGTATCGACTTGTCCCACCTGTAATGGTACAGGTTCGGTTATAGAAGACAAATGCGATGCTTGTGACGGTAAGGGTGCAAATCAAGTTACCAAGAAGCTCAAAATTACTATTCCTGCTGGGGTAGATAACGGTACACGCTTGCGGATATCTCAAGAAGGTGACGCCGGTCAACGTGGAGGTCCACCAGGAGATTTGTACGTCTACTTGTTCGTCAATGAAGACCAAGAATTCCAGCGAGAAGGTATAAATATTCTTTCGGAAATAAAAATTAGCTATCTCCAAGCGATTTTAGGTTCTCGTTTTGAAGTTAATACGGTAGATGGACCTGTGGAACTTACGATTCCACCTGGTACTCAACCAAATACGGTGATGAAGTTAGAAAATCGTGGTGTGCCACGTTTGGGGAACCCAGTGAGTCGGGGCGACCACATGATTACAATATTGATTGATATTCCCAACAAGATAATTCCAGAGGAACGAGAATTGTTAGAAAAGCTAGCTAAAATTAGAGGAGACCGCACTGGGAAAGGTGGTATAGAAGGTTTTTTGGGCAATTTCTTTCATCAAAGATGAGTCTATTTTCTGTTTCAACTCCTGATGCTCAACTGGATTTGCGCGGCACCCCTTGCCCGATTAATTTTGTACGCACAAAACTTCGTTTAGAACAAATGCAACCCGGATCTTTATTAGAAGTTTGGCTAGATCCTGGTGAGCCAATTGAGCAAGTTCCTGATAGTCTGACAATGGCAGGTTATCAGGTAGAACAAATTACAGACTGTGCTGGCTATTTTTCTTTGTTAGTACGCCGTCCCATTAGTACCTCATGACAGAGGAAGTATTACAAGATTCCTTGAGGTTTTTGGGTACGGTGTTAGCCGTGCAAGCTAATTTTTATCGAGTACAGCTTGATCTAGGAAGTGAGGAAAAAGACAAGGAGGACAAGGAAGACAAGAAGCTATTTTATCCCTTACCTGTCCCTTCTTCTTTGTCTCCCCCATCCCTCTATCCCCCGCTCTTGCTTTGTACTCGTAGAACGCGCTTAAAAAAAATTGGGCAGCAGGTAATGGTAGGCGATCGCGTCCTGGTAGAAGAACCAGATTGGGCTGGTAAACGAGGCGCGATCGCTGATGTTTTACCCAGAAAAAATCAATTGGATCGTCCAGCGATCGCGAATGTCAATCAAATTCTTTTAGTTTTTGCTGTCGCTGATCCCCCTTTAGAACCATACCAACTCAGCCGCTTTTTAGTAAAAGCTGAGTCTACAGGTTTAGATGTGGTTTTATGTCTAAATAAAAGTGACTTAATTACAACTCAACAGCAAGATCAAGTAAATAAACACCTCATCAACTGGGGTTATCAGCCAAGTTTTATAAGCGTATATAAAAGTATAAATATTGACAAATTATCAATCCGGCTAAAAGATAAAATTACCGTCGTTGCTGGCCCTTCAGGTGTCGGAAAGTCAAGTTTAATCAATGCTTTGATTCCTAGTATCAACCTACGAGTAGGTGAAATTTCTGGTAAACTTGCCCGTGGTCGTCACACTACCCGCCACGTAGAGTTGTTTGATTTGCCTAGTGGTGGTTTGTTAGCGGATACGCCCGGTTTTAATCAGCCTGAATTGGATTGTTCACCAGAAGAATTAGCTGTTTATTTTCCAGAAGCGAGACAGAGGTTAGCTGTTGCTAGATGTCGATTTAGTAACTGTCTGCATCGAGACGAACCTGATTGTGCAGTTCGGGGGGATTGGGAGCGTTATCAGCATTATTTAGAGTTTTTAGAAGAAGCGATCGCACGTCAATCTCAACTCAATCAACAAGCTGATCCAGAATCTACTATTAAAGTCAAAACAAAAGGTAAAGGTAAGCAAAAGTACGAACCGAAATTAGAAACTAAAAAATATCGTCAAAAATCTCGGCGGACACAGTTACAAGAATTGCAAGAATTATATCGAGAGAGCGAAGAATAGGGATTAGGAATAGAGAAACATAACTACTAATGACCGATACTTCTTTGAAGATATAAGCTCCCAGATTTCATAAGTGGAGTCAATCCAAAATCCAAAATCCAAAATCTAAAATTGATTTACAACAATGAAAGCAGAAAGCCGACTCCTTTCAGGTGTGGGGACGGCGGCTGAAATGTCGGACGCAGGTTTCGACATCGCCGCCTCATGAATGCGTAGCAACTTTAGTTGCAGTCTCAGTTTGGTAAATTTGTTGCGGAAGATGATTTTAAAAAACGTCCATCTAACTTGGTAGCGATATCTTTGACAGAGATAGAAGGTTGTTTTTCAGTTAAATACATAATTGTGGTAAATGACCCAAAATTACTACGACGGAAGCCGATGACGTCAAAATTTACTGGTAGGTCTTGTACCTTTGCACCTAAACTAAATCCAGTAGAGTTGTTAGCGAGTTTATTCGTTTCTGGGAGATTTTTGTAACCTAACAATTGAACTTGCTGATCTGATGGCAATGTTTGTTGTAGTTTTTTGATTTCTTTCTCAAATTCTGGTTTTTGTACTTGCTGTAAAGCAGCATCGAATTGAGCTTGTTGGGTTGGATTTGCTAGCATTCCCGTAAAGCCCATAACTACTTCCATTTTTTTGGGGTCAATAAAGGCAAAAAAGTTATTTAATGGCAGATTTTCTTTAGCAATTAGCTGTTTAAAAGGTTCCAACTGAGTCGCGATCGCTTCTTTGAGTTCGGGTGGAATTTCTTTATACCCAGATGGCAAATCTTGAAGTGTCAGTGTAGTGATTTGTATCGGTGCTTTTTTTTCTAAAGCTGGGGAAGTTGCTTCTTTGGGTGTATCAGCAGAAGGAACTGCTTGAACTGGGATAGCCACAAAAACAGCACTAGTGAAGATGGATAAAATTAAAGCAATTTGCTTTTTCACTTGTAATAATTTCATAGGTAAACAAAAAACGCCTTAACTTTTCTACGTTAGTCTTTAATTTTTGTAAAAACTAATTGAGAAATTTCCATCTCTTCTTTTTTTTCCTGTCAGTTCCGCACAAATTCGCTGCTTTGTTTGAAGAAGGTAGTCCCATTAAAAAATTTCACTGCCAAGCATGAAAATAAGACTCCTCCTAGACCCCATACCATCACACGCTTATACCCACTATAAATTTGTGGGCAATTCATCCAGCATAGCTGCTTTTTTCGAGTCTGGAGTGTCAGCCATCATAAAAGAATTGCCTAAAGCCTGTTACGATCCCCAGAAAGTCTTAAAATATTGTTAACTTCTGCCAAATCCCCAACCTTAGATATATTAATACCACCCCGAAATCATTATGGCTATCGGCTACGTTGCGCTAGTACTTCATGCACATCTGCCCTTTGTCCGGCATCCAGAAAGTGACTATGTACTGGAAGAAGAATGGCTTTATGAAGCTATTACAGAAACTTATATCCCTTTACTACGAGTTTTTGAAGGTTTAAAGCGAGACGGTATAGACTTTAAAATCACTATGAGTATGACACCACCTTTGGTGTCGATGCTGCGTGATCCGTTGCTACAAGAACGCTACAACGAACACTTAGCAAAGTTGGAAGAACTTGTAGAACTAGAAATTGAGCATAATGCTCACAACGGTCATATTAAATATTTAGCCGAACATTACGCCAGTGAATTTAACTCTACACGAAAAATCTGGGAGCAATATAAAGGTGATTTAGTAACAGCTTTTAAGCAGTTCCAAGATACAAATAATCTCGAAATCATCACATGCGGTGCTACCCATGGTTATCTACCACTGATGAAAATGTATCCACAAGCTGTGTGGGCGCAGTTACAGGTAGCCTGTGAACACTATGAGGAAATTTTTGGATGTCCGCCTAGAGGAATTTGGCTACCTGAATGTGCCTACTATGAAGGTTTAGAGCGGATGCTGGCAGATGTTGGGTTGCGCTATTTTCTGATTGATGGACATGGTATCCTCTACGCCCGTCCCCGTCCCCGCTTTGGCACCTATGCTCCTATTTTTACAGAAACTGGTGTGGCTGCTTTTGGACGTGATCATGAATCCTCTCAACAGGTATGGTCTTCTGAGGTAGGTTATCCTGGTGCGCCGGAATATCGAGAGTTTTACAAAGACTTGGGTTGGGAAGCTGAATACGAATACATCAAGCCCTACATTATGCCCAATGGTCAGCGAAAAAACACGGGGATCAAATATCATAAAATCACTGGTCGAGGTCTCGGTTTAGCAGATAAAGCCCTCTATGATCCCTATTGGGCAAGGGAAAAAACTGCCGAACACGCTGCTAATTTTATGTATAACCGTGAGCAGCAAGTAGGGCATCTCTACGGGATTATGCAGCGTCCGCCAATTGTGGTTTCCCCCTATGACGCGGAATTGTTTGGACATTGGTGGTATGAAGGGCCCTGGTTCATTGATTATTTGTTCCGCAAGTCATGGTACGACCAACAAACGTATCAAATGACTCATTTAGCGGATTATTTACGCGTCCAGCCAAATCAGCAAGTTTGCCGTCCATCTCAATCAAGCTGGGGTTTTAAGGGTTTCCATGAGTATTGGTTGAATGAGACGAATGCGTGGATTTACCCACATTTGCATAAAGCTGCTGAACGTATGATTGAACTATCTAAAAGAGAAGTAGCAGATGAACTGGAATGGAAAGCACTTAACCAAGCAGCAAGAGAGTTACTTTTAGCACAATCTTCCGACTGGGCATTTATTATGCGGACAGGGACAATGGTTCCTTATGCTGTGAGAAGGACGCGATCGCATCTCATGCGGTTTAACAAACTCTACGAAGATATCAATATCGGCAAAATCGATAGCGGTTGGTTAGAAAAAGTCGAGTTTATGGATAACATATTCCCTAGCATCAACTATCGCGTCTACCGTCCGTTGTAATTCCAAAATATGACCACGAATGCACACAGATAGACACTAAATGATATTATTTGTGTGCATTTTTTGTGTCTAATGGTGTCAAACACTATCTTTGATTATTAACTTTGGTATCTTTGTAGCTCATCCTATATTTTCCATGCCATTGGTGCCATTGCTCGATTATGATATTTTTCTGCAAGCTTAAACACTCATCCAATTAAAACTTACTATGGCACAGCAATACCGCATTACCTTACTTCCTGGCGATGGCATCGGCCCTGAAATTATGGCTGTGGCGGTAGACGTGCTGAAAGTCGTGGAAAAAAAATTTGATCTTCAGTTTGAATTCCAAGAAGCACTGATCGGTGGTGCAGCAATTGACGCCACAGGGGAACCTTTACCAGCAGCTACTTTAGATGTATGCCGCAACAGCGATGCAGTATTATTAGCGGCGATTGGTGGTTATAAGTGGGATTCTTTACCATCTCATTTGCGTCCAGAAGCAGGTTTACTTGGACTACGTGCAGGTTTGGAATTATTTGCGAATTTGCGTCCGGCGAAAATCATACCCCAGTTAATTGATGCTTCTACTTTGAAACGAGAAATCGTCGAAGGCGTTGATATTATGGTGGTGCGCGAACTCACTGGTGGAATTTACTTTGGTAAACCCAAGGGAATTTTTGACACGGAAACTGGTGAAAAGCGTGGTGTCAACACAATGGCCTACACCGAGTCTGAAATTGATCGCATTGGTAGAGTTGCATTTGAAATAGCACGTAAACGCCAAAGCAAACTCTGTTCAGTAGATAAAGCCAATGTTTTAGAAGTATCGCAACTGTGGCGCGATCGCATGACGAAGTTAGCAGCGCAATATCCGGATGTGGAACTCACTCATCTGTATGTAGATAATGCTGCTATGCAGTTAGTGCGCGCTCCTAAACAGTTCGATACTATTGTCACAGGGAACCTGTTTGGCGATATCCTTTCAGATGCTGCTGCGATGCTCACTGGTAGCATTGGCATGTTACCTTCTGCTAGTTTAGGTGCTTCCGGTCTAGGAGTGTTTGAACCTGTTCATGGTTCTGCCCCTGATATTGCTGGACTTGATAAAGCTAATCCCCTAGCCCAAGTTTTGAGTACAGCCATGATGCTGCGCTATGGTTTAAACCAAGCCGCCGCCGCAGACTATTTGGAAAACGGTGTGTTGCAAGTTTTAGCAAATGGCGCTCGAACCGGAGATATCATGTCTTCGGGTATGCAACTATTGGGTTGTCGTGCGATGGGTGAGGCTTTAATTCAAGTATTGGAAGAATAATCTGCCATAGTAGCAAACGAAAATTTTAGCAACCATTGCTGAAACTTTCGTATACACTATTAACACAAAACCTCATAACTATACTCAATAAGTCGTGTACGCTTTACGACAAGAACAAGTAAACTATACCAAACCTAAGAACCAGCCACCTTTGATTGATCCTGCCGTCATCAGAGCAGCTGGTAAAATCTACTACACTTACTGCGAAGTACACCCTGAAATGGCTGGACAAGCATCTGGTGTAGCAATTAACCGTGATACTCATCGGGGCAAGGTGATTTTTAATGGTCAACCAGCCCTCTTGCCCGCAGAATGTTTTGTACCTTTGAATCAAATTGAATCACATATGTATTAGTCTTTGGTTATTGGTCATTGGTCATTAGTCATTGGTGTTATACAAATGACATAGACGCGCAAGCGTTTACCCGCAGGGTAAGACAAAAGACAAATGACATAGCACTGATTATGGATACTTTGATGCTCATCCTGGCAAATTTAATCGTATTTGCCTTGGGTATTTCTATTGGCAGTTTTATTAATGTTGTGGTTTATCGGCTTCCTGCTGGTTTATCCCTGCTTTTTCCTCCTTCTCGCTGTCCTCATTGCTTAACTAAACTTAAGCCATACGATAATGTACCAGTGCTAGGTTGGCTATGGTTAAAAGGCTGTTGTCGTTATTGCCAAGGTAAAATTGCTCTGCGTTATCCTGTGGTAGAAGCGGTAACAGGACTGTTATTTATACTAATTTTCTGGAATTTTAATGTATCTTTGTTTACGATTAGTTACTGGGTATTTTGTAGTTGGTTACTAGCATTGTCACTGATTGATTTAGATACAATGACTTTACCAAACCAACTGACTCAATCAGGATTAGTGATTGGGATAGTGTTTCAAGCAGTAGTTGGTTTTTTGCCTGATGGCAGCTGGACAAGAGTCGCTAGTAACTTGATGACAGCGAGCCTGGGAATAGTACTAGGATTGTGGCTGTTTGACGCGATCGCTACAGTTGGTTCAATTATTTTTGGTAAAACTGTAATGGGTGGAGGTGATGCCAAGTTAGCAGCCATGATGGGAGCCTGGTTAGGTTGGAAGTATTTACTCTTGGCTGCTTTTGTTGCTTGCTTGTTGGGAGTATCCGTAGGTGGCGGTATGATTATCTTATCGCGGCGAAGATGGGGATACAAAATGCCTTTCGGCCCGTTTCTAGCTCTTGGATCTGTAGTGACTTTGTTTGGTGGTGAGACAATTTTGTCTAGCTACTTACGGTTGTTTGTCAATGGAAGGTAAAAGGGAACAGGAAATAGGGAATAGAGACTTGCATGGAATATTTGCACATATATTCTTTGCAGAAAGCCGAAACATGAACTTACAAGGAGATAGAGAAAAAGCAGCCTATTTCAGGACACCCTTACTTATCAACCTTCAACTGTAAACTTCATTACCCTTAATAGTATTAAACTTCTGTTAAGATTAATTCTGTAATGGTGGATAACTTTCTTTACAAAATTAAGGGTGTAAAAACTAAACTAATGCCGCAATATCTAGCTGTTTACCACATATCAACAGTTTATTATTGGTCTGGGGGTGAACTTCTATCTCAGGGATGGTATATCCATAGCTTTACAGGTAAATTTGGGATATGAAGGATTAAAACAAAGCAATATTTCCCCTGATCCGACTCTGAAATTTACTCTGTCCAATAACTAACTGTATATTCTTCATACCTGAAAAGTTATAAACTTCTTGGCATCTAGAACAACACACTTGAACTGGTTTACTTATTTTCGTTAAGCTGACAAGCACAGATGCAAAACTTAATCTGAAATATTGCTTAAAAGACAAATTTTGTTGTGTAGTTATTAGTAATTGAGTCATTAGTAGAAACTAAACACAAATGACGAATGACAAATGACAATGACTCCACTAAAGGGATTAACCTGTTTTTGACATACTCTACTGGCATAAGAAACACATGGCAAACAACGAAGAATCACGTGGTTTAAAATCTCTGTTTGATTGGTTTGCAAATCGACGGAAATCAGGGCCTATCAGTCTAGAACGCCAAGAACGTGAAATCGCAGATGGACTATGGAATAAGTGTCCTAAATGCGGTGTATTAAGTTATGCCAAAGATTTAAAAGCAAATTTAATGGTATGCACCGAATGTGGACATCATAATCGGGTAGATAGTGATGAGCGCATCCACCAGTTGATAGATTCTAATACCTGGAGGCCGCTTGATGAACAATTACGTCCTGACGACCCTTTAGGATTTCGCGATCGCAAAGCCTATAGCGATCGCCTCCGGGAAACACAAGAAAAACTCGGCTTGGTAGATGCTGTCAAAACAGGTTTGGGTGAAATTAACAGCTTACCAATCGCCCTTGGGGTAATGGATTTTCGCTTTATGGGTGGAAGCATGGGTTCAGTAGTAGGCGAAAAACTCACCCGCTTAATTGAACAAGCTACTCAAAGGCGGTATGCTGTAGTCATCGTCTGTACATCTGGTGGAGCCAGAATGCAAGAAGGAATGCTCTCACTTATGCAGATGGCGAAAATTTCCGCAGCTTTAGAACGACACAAAGAAGCACGCTTGTTGTATGTGCCAATATTAACTAACCCTACCACAGGTGGAGTTACCGCCAGTTTTGCTATGTTAGGTGATATTATCATAGCAGAACCCAAAGCTACCATTGGTTTTGCAGGTCGGCGAGTGATTGAGCAAACCTTACGAGAAAAACTACCTGATGATTTTCAAACTGCCGAAGATTTACTAAAACACGGCTTTGTTGATGAAATTGTACCGCGTACCCAATTAAAAAGTACTTTAACTCAGTTAATCTCTCTACATCAGCCCCCTACTACAACCAACACTCATAATGTAGTGTTGTGGGAGAAAACTATGAGTTTAAGTTCGACACTGGCAGAATAGTCAAGGAACAAGCATTTTTGTCTTTGTGTCTGAGTGGTGAAAAAATAAATTTTAATTTAACCACTAAGACACTAAGACAGCAAGTCGAATCGCAAACAATCAGCCAATAAAAGCAGGTTTTTAGCCCCCAAATCCTTAACCTCTAACCCTTAGCCTAAACGGTCGAAAAATTTGGAAGGCTTGGATAAAAGACTGTCCGCGTGAATCTTGCACAAAAATGAGCGGTAAAAGTGCAACAAGCCTAAATATTGTGGAGAAAACGAACAATCCTAGTAAACCTCCACAAAAATTAATTTGTACGAGAAAACCACCAAGAATTGTACCGAAAGCACCACACAAGCCAGCAACCGCAGCTACCGTTGCAAAATATATTGACTGATTTCTCGCTGGTGCAACTTCTAGCTGCATATTATTACCGCACAAATCAATAGCCGCTCCAGTTCCTCCCAAGAAAATGTGTAACATTGGCAACCATAGCCACATATCTAGGGAAGTGTAGCCAATACCCAACCACAACAAAGGTGCGATCGCTACCAAAATTCCAATTAAAAATAGAACAGAACGATTGCCGATTTTATCTGCTAATCTGCCCCAGAGAATCAACATTAACATATTTGCCCCTGCTTGCAGGCTGCTGTAAACAGTTACCCAACTGACATCTAAGTTGAGGGTATCTAACATGTAAAGATTGAAAAAGGGGTTACAAAGGCTAACAGCAAACATCCATACACTGAAGTAAAGCAAAAACATCAAAAAATTGGTGTCCTTGCGGATACTCTGCCAAAATTTTGCTTGAGAGATCAAGTTAACATCTGCTATTTCCCCCTTGGTAGTGACATCTAAATTTTTTGCATCTGTAACGACAGCATTTTGTGCTTGAGGATTGATATCTAGCTTAAAGTACTGACAGGCCAAACTCATCATCCCAAACAAAATACCTATAAACAGTGCTACTCCGTAACCTTGGAGAGTACCACCATACCAATGAGATACAGCCAATCCTGCTAAAGGTACACAAATCAAATTAGTCAAGCTAGCAACACTGTTGCGTATGCCAAAATATCGCCCCCGCAAACGTCGATGGACTAATGTAGCCATCCACGAAAGCCAAGATGCACTACCTAACCCACCCCAAAGATGGCTGACTAAGACAATCAACAGTGTTAGTGTAACTAACTGCTGAGAATCAATTAATTTCTGGCTAAAGGCTGCTATACCAATTACTAAAATCAACCAAATTAGTCGAGAAGGTGCATAAATTAAGAGAGAATACTGACAGCGACTGGGAAAACGTTCTGATATATAAGCACCTAAAGGCTGAATTAAATTCACCAGCATCGGGATAGAAGCAAGCAGCCCAAAAGCCAGTGGACTAGCACCCAACTCTACTAAAAAATTACTCAATAAAATGCCGCCAGTCGTAATCCCAAAGATGCCTGCAAATATACCATCTATGGTTGAAGCTTTAAGGCTAGTACGAATCGCATCTTTGGAAAATTTGTCTTTATCTTTTGGTAAAATATCAGAAAAAATAGTTGTTTTTGAAATTTCAATCTCAGAAATTTCTGATATTATTGGTAAATCTGTTTCCATCTGATCATGATTCATGAACTGAGTAGATAATTAATAGTTAATAGTTAATAATTAATTTTTAATTGCCATGACATATTAGCCATTATTTATATCTGTTTTTCAGGCGAGAAAATAGCTTTTTGTTTTTATTTGCTCTTCTCTAATTTAGAAAAACTAAAATATATCAATTTTTTGAGACATATGTTCTTAACTCAAGATGAATGTCAATTGTTAGTTATTCTACCGTGCATTTATTAATAAAAATTTAATTTTTCCAAAATTCATTCCAGAGTAAGAGAAGCTATAAGAAGAATGTTTATTATGCAGTGAGCAAAAGAATTTTTGGGAAATTTTTGGCGTTCATGGTAGCGATCGCTCTTTGCGTGATTGGTTGCCAGAATTCGCCCTTGCCCCACACTACCACGACAACCACTCCAGTCATCCTCAAACTTAGCGGCTGGGGTGCAGATCCGACTGAGCAAAAACTATTGAAACAGGTACTCAAAGACTTTGAGGCCCAGCATCCAGGTATCAGGGTAAAGTATGAGGTCATTGCTGATCAGTACATGGATGTGATTAAAACGCGCTTGATTGGAGAAGCAGCGCCTGATGTCTTCTATTTGGATGCTTTTGAGGCTCCTTTCTTAATGAGCCAGAAAGTTCTAGAGCCATTAGATGCTTATATTAACTCAGAATTTGACCTAGCTGATTTTGAGGAGTCGATACTTAACAGCTTTAAGTACGACAATCATATATATGGTTTACCCAAAGACTACTCTACCCTGACTCTTTTTTACAACAAGCGAGCTTTTGTTACCGCAGGCTTAACAAGTCCTCCCACAACATGGGATGAGTTGCGTACTTACTCCAAAAAGTTAACAGTAGATCAAAACCAAGACAATAAAATTGACCAATACGGCTATGGCATCATCCCAGAGTTAGGACGTCAAGCTTACAAAATCAAAGCCTTTGGTGGACAACTCGTAGATGCAAATGGTTATGCTGTATTTGCTTCGGAAGCTGGGATCAAAGGATTACAGTTGGTAGTAGACCAGTATCAAAAAGATCATACCGCCGCTCAAAAATCGGACGTTGGCACAAACTCAGGCAGTGAAATGTTTGGTCAAGGTAAAGTAGCAATGGTGATTGAAGGCAACTGGGCTATTACCTACTTGAAGGAAACTTTTCCCCAACTTGATTTTGCTACCGCAGAAGTACCAAGAATTAATGATAAAAAAGGCACAATGCTATTTACTGTTGCCTACGTCATGAACAAACAAGCACAACATAAAACTGAAGCTTGGGAGTTGATTTCCTACCTCACAGGTAAGAAAGGTATGGAAAAGTGGACAGCAACAGGCTTTACTTTACCGACACGTAAATCAGTAGCTGAAAAATTGGGTTACGACAAAGATCCGTTGCGATCGCCCTTTGTCACCGGAGTCAGCTATGCTATGCCTTGGCAAGCAGGCAAATACCCCGCCGCCATTATGAACAACTTTGATA
This sequence comes from Pelatocladus sp. BLCC-F211, assembly GCF_041928655.1. Lineage (NCBI taxonomy): Bacteria > Bacillati > Cyanobacteriota > Cyanophyceae > Nostocales > Hapalosiphonaceae > Pelatocladus > Pelatocladus sp. BLCC-F211. The sequence continues at coordinate 38,941 of NZ_JBHFLM010000081.1, forward strand.
ACCAATTTATCAGTGCTTTACTGGGACAACAACCACTACAACAAGCAATGCAACGAGCGCAAACACAAGCAAATAAATTAATTCGAGCGATGGAATAAAATAAGATCATTCCACAAATATGCAACACCCACACCTAACCATTAACACAACTAATCCCTAGATGGTTGCTGTTCTCTTGACAATTTGTTACAAAAATACAAAGAACTTCTAGAGACATCAACCCAAATGTTCGGCGGACTTACTGGTTTAACAAATCCAAAAGGCACAGACTGGGGAGAACAGATGCTCAACACTGTTGCTACCCAAACAATTCGCCACCTGTTCACCAAAAGCGAGTCAGTAGAAGTCTTTGTCCGTTGTCACCCTTCCAGCAAGCTATTGCAAGGCAGCATCGATAGCTTCACAATGAAAGGTCGTGGCTTGGTTATCCGTAAAGATTTTGCTGCTGAAGAAATTTTTATCGAAACCGATGCGGTCGCCATTGACTTTAGCTCTGTTTTAAGTGGCAAGCTAAGTCTCAAACAACCCACCCAGGCGATCGCTCAAGTTGTGTTGACAGAAGCAGGTATTAACCGGGCCTTTAAAGCAGAACTAGTGACAAAGCGACTGTTGAATCAATCTCTACCTGCTTTGACTGCGTTATCTGGTGGAAAGCCAGTCTCCTTTATTGACGTGCAAGTAGAACTATTGACGGAAAATCGCCTGCGAATTTTGGCAAAAGCAGATTTAGACAACGGTGAACTTGTGCCAATTAATATGACTGTAGCTGTGAGTATTGAACGGCGACGGCGTATTTCTTTTACCAATCAAGGAATTGATCTCGAACAAGTACCAGAAGCACAGCAAGAACTCTCGCAAAACTTGAGTCTGGCGTTGGTAGAAATTCTGGATAACATGGTTGATTTGGATCGCTTTGACTTAGATGGAGTCAAAATGCGGCTAAATCGATTAGAAACCGAGGGAAAACGATTAATTTTCAGTGGATATGCGGAGATTGAGCGTATACCCAGGAGTGGGTAATATGATTTTAGATTTTGGATTTGGGATTTGGGATTGGAAAACTTTGTTATCTAGGTTATGGGATAATTTGCTACCCAATATATTTGAATGAACAAAATATGCAAGGCTTATTTTGGATATAATATTGACTCGATTCTTTGTTTTTTGACTGGAGAAGCTAATGGGTCGCGCCAAAAAGGTTGTCCTGGCATATTCTGGCGGAGTAGATACATCGGTGTGCATTCCCTACCTCAAGCATGAGTGGGGTGTAGAAGAAGTAATTGCCCTAGCAGCAGACTTGGGACAGGGAGATGAATTAGAACCAGTCCGAGAAAAAGCCCTGAAATCAGGTGCAAGTGAGTCATTAGTGGCAGATGTTAAAGAGACGTTTGTAAAAGATTATGCATTTCCTGCCATTCAAGCCAATGCCCTTTACGAAAATCGTTATCCTCTAGCAACAGCCTTAGCTCGTCCGTTGATTGCTAAGGTTTTAGTAGAAACAGCAGAAATATACGGTGCTGATGCGATCGCTCACGGCTGCACTGGTAAAGGTAACGATCAGGTGCGTTTTGATGTATCTATTGCAGCCCTCAACCCCAACCTCAAAATTCTTGCGCCGGCACGAGAATGGGGTATGAGTCGTGAGGAAACCATCTCCTACGGAGAAAACTTTGGCATTCCCGCACCCGTGAAAAAGTCTTCTCCTTACAGTATTGACCGCAATTTCCTTGGTCGAAGCATCGAAGCTGGAATTCTGGAAGATCCCACAGTGGAACCACCAGAAGAAATTTATTTATTGACAAAGGCGATCGCTGACACTCCCAACGAACCAGAATACATTGAAATAGGTTTTATTAGAGGTATTCCTACCAGCCTCAACGGTGAAACAAAAAGACCAATTGAATTAATCGAACAACTCAACCAAGTTGCAGGAAATCACGGTGTTGGGCGCATCGATATGATTGAAAATCGTTTGGTAGGGATTAAATCGCGGGAAATCTACGAATCTCCCGCAATGGTAGTGTTAATTCAAGCCCATCGCGATTTAGAAAGTTTGACTCTCACGGCAGATGTTACCCATTACAAACGGGGTATTGAAGAAACTTACAGCCAAATGATTTACAACGGCTTGTGGTACAGTCCCCTCAAAGCAGCCCTAGATGCTTTTATTCAAAAAACACAAGAGCAAGTATCGGGAACAGTTCAAGTCAAGCTATTTAAGGGTAACGCTACTATTGTTGGGCGTCATTCCGAAAACTCTTTGTATACTCCTGACTTGGCAACCTACGGAGCCGATGACAAATTTGATCATAAGGCAGCCGAAGGTTTCATTTACGTTTGGGGTTTGCCAACTCGGATTTGGGCGCAGCAGCGTAGGGGATAGGGGATCGGGGATCGGGTATTGGACATGAATTAGTTAACAGTTAACAGTTACCAGTTTAATTTGATAACTGATAACTGATAACTGATAACTGATAACTGATAACTGATAACTGATAACTGATAACTGAGAAGTTGTCCCCCTTGTCCTCTTAATCCCCAGTCCCTATTCTCTGTTGCCTAGCTTCTAGCCACAGGGGAATAATGATAAAGGCTGCAAGAATTAATAGGGCAGCGATCGCAAATTTACTCACCCAAGCAACCAACTGTTCTAGGGAAACAACAGTACCAGCAAAAAATGCTAGTGTCACCATCACCCCACCCCAAGCAGTCGCCCCGATGATGTTATAAAGGCAGAATTTTCCAAAAGGCATTCCAGCTATACCAGCCATGGGTGCAGCAAAAATTCTCAATAAGGCTAAGAAACGCCCAAAGAAAACAGCTTTTGCTGCATTTTCACTAAATTGCTCTTTTATAGTCAACAGTCGGGTTTCTGAAAATCTAAACAGGCTGCCGAGTCGCACTAGCATTGGCCAGCCCCCAGTTCTACCAACCCAATAACCGCAAATACCACCAATCGCGGCTCCCGCAACAGCATCACCCAGAACTAGCCAGTAATTTAATTCATGACTACCAGCTAGGAACCCACCGACTAGAGTTACGGTTTCACCAGGAATGGGAATGCCCAAGTTCTCTAACAATATTCCGAAAAAAATTGCCCAGTATCCATAATCATGGGCAATCCTTTGGATATTTTCTAATGAGATAAATTCCAAAGACATTCAGCACCGCAGCCTTTACAAATGTTTACTTTTACTATATCTTGTCTCGTCTTCTTGTAGTGTGTCAATCGAGTCTTTGAAAGACACATAAATCACACTTAAGTACTTGTAAACTTTAAATAAGCTTTATCAAACTCATCAATTTCTTCGAGCCAGGAAGATCCCTAAATTTCATTTAGAGGATGCTTTTACTCATTATTTTAGTGGGATTGCAAGGAAAATAAATTTTTATCGATACTATACTTAGTGTCAAGTTTGACGAAATAGCCACTATTTCGGTAGATTAAGTTCTATCACACCAGTACATGTACAGAAGTAAAGCTAAATTTTTTTATGAAAAATTTATAAACTTCCTAGATATTTATAAAAATTTTGTAAAAAGTACATGTAATACTAAAATTCTTAGAGGCTTATGCCTATATTGAGGAAAGATTAAGATAAATTATACGGCATGAATACTGAAATTATTCGTCTCAACCGTACTATTATAAAGCTACCAAATTTTTAAGGAAAGCAGTATTATTACGGTTGTAAACAAAGCAGTTTTTATGCCTGTTTTTTTGTTTTTTGATTGATTCAATAACCTAGTAAAGATTTATGACTCTCACATCAGAACGCCAAATCATCTTGTTTAAGCCTCAAGGACGTATGGATTTAGAGGGTAGTGTGGCTTTCAATGAAAAGGTGACTGAATTATTGCCCCAGCGTGATCAACTCTGGGTGATTGATTTAGCTGAGGTCGATTTTATGGATAGTTCCGGTTTAGTTGCCTTGGTTAATGGGTTGAAAGCTGCACGACAAAATGGTTGTCGTTTGGTACTGTGCAACGTACAAACACCTGTGAGATTAGTTTTAGAACTGACTCAACTCGATTCAGTATTTGAAATTGTTCACAATCAAGAAGAAATATTGGGTTTTGTAAACAAAAATAATTTGTTGTTGGTACGTTAAAAGTGCCACTCCATACTTGAAAACTAATGGTTAGGTCAAGCAGTGGCTTTGCAGTACTAGTTTTTGCACTTTCTAGGCTACTCAAAGTAGCTAGGGTGGGAAACAATTTTTTGATAAACTTTTTGGCTAAAGCTGTTGATTCTCTAAATAATTGGTGTTTTGGCTAGTAAGCACTACTGAATCACCAAAAGCAACCATAATCTATTACCAGTTGCAACTGCCATGCCACATGCTGACATAGCCAAAATTAAGTTTAAGCATTTTGCACAGTAGAAATATTACCTGCCTCAGATGCCATGGGTGGAAAATTTGGTAAATCAACTGCGCTGTGAGAAGTCGTACGAGTTTTCTGGGCTAAACGATAACTCACACTTTGCAGTTCTGCTTGTAACTGACGGTTTTCTCGTTGTAGCATTGCAACTTTTTCTCTAACCGGAGTCATACGCTCCTCAAACTTACGACGATAAATTTGTGGTAGTTCCTGTACTACTTGTTCTAACATTCGACTGCGATCGCTTAGTTCTTGCACCGACTGACGCAACTGATAGATTTCAGTATCTCGATTGGAAATTTGTTCTTGATAAAAAGCTACTTGTTGTTCAACTGCTTGTAGTTGTTCTCGCAAAGCTTGAAGCTGACTTTGATAACGCTCAGACATTTCTGGCTGGGGCATAAAATTAGCATTACCCTTCACCAGTCGGAACAGTTCTTGAGACAGCTGTTGCACTAATTGATCACGAAGTTGCAATTCTTGACGCAACTTCGATACTTCTGTAGAGAGAGCTTGAATATTGGAGTTATCAGTTTGGCTCACAGTGGCAACTATCTCCGGTGAATAATCTTTCCCCTTATTAGGTATAAACGCGGTTGTACTGCTTTTGGCTCATACTTCCAAGTACTAGTTAATTTAGCATTCCCGGAGAATTCGGCAAGTAGAAAAACGAATTTTTTTTTACTTTCTTAAAATATAAATAATAAGTTGTTAGTTGTTAGTGGGTTTTAGCAAAGAAATAATCGGAGCGCAAAGCCTTGCGCCCCTACTGACCACTAACTACCTATGCTGCTTCTGTAGAAGCTTTTGGCTCTTCTACCTGTTGGTTGAGTGTTAGGTAGCGAATGACTTCCTCGCTCAGACGCATAGCGCGTTCCAACACAGCAATCATTTTCCCAGGACCAGTGTAGTTCAATTGAATATATATCCCATCTCTTTGTCTTTGAATTTCATAAGCTAAACGGCGCTTACCTCGATTCTGACTTTGAATTTTGTCAGCACCTTGTTCCCTTAGCAAGTTCTCATACTTAGCAATAATTTGCTCTACTTGCTCATCACCCAAGTCAGGACGCAAGATGTACATTGTTTCGTAAACTGTTTGCATGGTTCTAATCTCCTTTTGGACTATGTGGCTGCTGATGTCAAAAAGTAGTGAGAGTAATAAGTTATACAAATAAACTAACTACACATACAGCAACAAGGAATTACGATCTTACAAGAAATTTGCCAAAGTGTGAAATCTTAATTTCTGATATTTAGGAGTTTGACACAATTTCTGAGCGTAGCGTTTTTTAAGAGTGAAAGTAAAATATGATCCAACAAGGAGGTGAATAATAACAATTTTAGATTTTGCGAAAAGTTTGTAGAGCCGCCTTCTTCGGCTTCCCGCAAGGGTGCGCCAGTTTCCGGCAATTAGTCATTAGTTTATAGACTTTGGACTGTAGACAATTGACTTCAGAAGCGATTTGATTAAAAACAGAGGTATTTATCAAAGTTATGGCGCAGCGCTTTGTGCGAGTTCAGAATCCAGAAGGGCAGATTTATTATGGTTTGCTACAACTTTCCATGAAAGTACAGGTGCTGGATGCTCCCCCGTGGTTACAAGGTCAACCCACGGATTTAATATTAGAACCAGATGATTACGAAATTTTGGCTCCCTGTGCGCCTTCAAAGATCGTGGCTGTCGGCAAAAATTATGCGGAACATGCAGCGGAAATGGGAACTGATGTCCCTGCTGAACCACTGATTTTTTTCAAACCGCCCACGTCTGTAATTGCTTCGCTAGGAAAAATTCAGTATCCACCGCAGTCACAACGAGTAGACTATGAAGGGGAATTAGCATTAGTCATTGGCGATCGCGCTTTTAATTGCACACTCCAAGAAGCCCAAACGAAAATTTGGGGCTATACGATCGCTAATGATGTAACGGCGCGAGACTTACAAAGAAAAGATAATCAATGGACGCGAGCAAAAGGCTTTGATACGTTTTGTCCTCTTGGCCCGTGGATTGTCCGCGAATTAAGCCCAGGAGCCAGACTACAGACTTTCTTGAATGAAGAGCCTGCTCCTGTACAATCTGCAACTATCGACCAAATGGTTTTTCCCCCAGATTATCTTGTATCTTACATCAGTCAGGTAATGACACTGTTACCGGGGGATATTGTGCTGACAGGTACGCCTGTGGGAGTCGGCCCTCTGAAAATAGGCGATCGCGTCCGTATAGAAATTGAAGGTATTGGTCGCTTGGAAAACACAGTAGTAGGTAGTTGATCGCTAGCGTGGCAGTTGCATGTACACTGCATTGGAAATAGCAGGAATTTCTGCATAACGCCCTAACAGCGACTGGATTATAGAATATACAGATGCTGCCACTATTCCTAGAAAAATTGTAGTATATAGGGTTTGGATCGCAAAACCTCCAGATGGAAGCAGTCCCACAATATCAGTTAGGATACCAAACAAGAAAACTACAATGTCCAAAAGAATCGCCTGCATAGTGTTGAAACGAATAAAATGACTGATTTTTTCGTTTCGGACTACAAAAATAAATAAAGCAAAGAAAATAATCAACCCGGCATAACGGACGCCGTAGTAAATTTGCAATAATGGCACCAAGGGCAGAAACAACACTTGCACAGGTGGAAACTGTGCCAGAAAAAATCGTCCATAAGCAAAAACTTCAATAATAGGAAGCAAATAAGGCAAGCAAGCAAAAATCCTATCTTGAACGGTTGTAGACCCACGCCAACTCATAACTGCGCTCTCCTAAGATTAAAATTCAACAGTCACATGACCCTAGAATAACGCAGTTAAGTTATTTATTATTTCTCACAGATATGCTTCATTCTATGTTAGCAATGCGGAAACCCATCATACACTCGTACTGATCTGGTTGACGCTCAGTGATTTTGCTGATTATATGACCGCAGCGTAGTTGACCTTGACGCCAACGGGGTTGACCACTACTATCAGCTAGTAGACAAGATTGACAAACTTGCTGAGGGGCAAGGATCTGATCCTCCATCAAAATTACTAGCATCCAATCCCTCCTTTAACTCCTCAATAATTTCTTGTATTTCCTCTTAAGCTGGTATTTTGGATTGTAGATTGTAATTTAATCGCAGATGTATTTAATAATGTATTTAGTCTACTTAATAGATAAATGATCTGTTCATCAATTAAACATCTATGAATTCTCGCTTTCCAAAGTCAGTTTGGAAGTATGCAGTTGAGAACAAACCAAAAAATGAGTCTAATTAGGACTTTAATTTTATTGTATGTTGGATCAGATTTTTTGTAGTAAAAACGAATACATAACTTCATGAGAACCAACCAATACCAGCAATGATCCATACTTGATATGTGGGTTAGCCTAAATAAATATATTGCTTGTGGTAGTTGGTTGTGGATTGTTGATTGTTGTTTGGAACAACCACTGTAGGGGCGCAAGGCCTTGCGCTCCTAATAACAGCTAACAACTAACTACCAACAACCCACTTGCATACAAATTTCCATTCAAGGATAGCTAAAAGTGACTCTGACCAATTCAGATTTTTTGACCTCCTCCGATCCCGCAGTTGCCAATTTAATCAACAAAGAACTACAGCGTCAACGTGATCATTTGGAGTTGATTGCCAGTGAAAACTTTACCTCAGCGGCTGTACTGGCTGCACAGGGTTCAGTACTCACAAATAAATACGCTGAGGGTTTGCCTGGTAAACGTTATTATGGCGGTTGTGAATTTATAGATGAAATAGAGCAAATCGCCATTGACCGTGCTAAACAATTGTTTGATGCTGCTCATGCAAACGTACAACCCCACTCTGGCGCTCAGGCGAATTTTGCTGTCTTTCTAACGCTTCTAGAACCGGGAGACAAGATCATGGGAATGGATTTATCCCATGGCGGACACCTGACTCACGGTTCACCTGTAAATGTGTCGGGAAAATGGTTTAAGGTTGTTCATTACGGTGTCAATCAGGAGACAGAACAACTAGACTATGACCAAGTTCGAGAGCTGGCGCTAAGGGAGCGTCCTAAGCTCTTGATTTGTGGTTATTCTGCCTATCCCCGGATCATCGATTTTGAAAAGTTCCGCAGCATTGCTGATGAAATTGGTGCATATTTGCTCGCAGATATTGCTCATATTGCTGGTTTGGTGGTTAGCGGTTTACATCCCAGCCCCATACCTTATTGTGATGTAGTGACAACAACTACCCACAAAACCCTACGCGGGCCAAGAGGTGGTTTAATTATGACTCGTGACCCGGAATTGGGTAAAAAACTCGATAAAGCCGTTTTCCCTGGTACTCAGGGTGGCCCATTAGAACACGTCATTGCAGGTAAAGCGGTGGCTTTGGGAGAAGCTTTGAAGCCCGAATTTAAAACTTATTCCGCCCAAGTAATTGAAAATGCCCGTGCTTTAGCTACACAACTCCAAAATCGCGGTTTTAAACTAGTATCAAATGGTACTGACAATCATGTCATGCTCGTAGACTTACGGAGTATAGGCATGACTGGAAAGCAAGCGGAACAGTATCTAAGTATTGTAAATGTTACTACTAACAAAAATACCGTACCTTTCGATCCAGAATCACCATTTGTAACTAGTGGTCTGAGATTGGGTTCGCCGGCGATGACGACACGGGGTATGGAATTAGCAGAGTTCACAGAGATTGGTAATATTATTGCCGATCGCCTGTTAAATCCAGATTCCGAAAGTGTTGCTGCTGATTGTCGGCGACGGGTAGCAGCACTGTGCGATCGCTTCCCCTTGTACCCCCACTTGGTAATTCCTGTACCAGCTTTAGCATAAGGATGTAGGGGTATAGGGGTATAAGGATATAGGGGTGTAAGAGGAAGAAAAACAATTAAATATTTACCCTTATACCCTTACCGAAAAATTGGGTTTAAAGCCTCGCCCTTCTAGGGCGACTTTGTGGTATAATTACGTCAGTGAGTTGAACGTAAGAATGCTGGTATTTGAAGCAAAACTTTCTGGACAAAGCGAGCAATACCGAAAGCTTGATGAAGCGATTCGGACTGCTCGTTTTGTTCGTAATTCTTGCTTAAGATACTGGATGGACAATAAAGATATTGGGCGCTACGAACTTTCTGCCTATTGCGCTGTATTGGCATCCGAGTTTGAGTTTGCCAAGAATCTCAATTCTATGGCGCGTCAAGCTAGTGCGGAAAGGGCTTGGTCTAGCATTGCTCATTTCTACGATAATTGCAAAAAGAACAAACCAGGGAAGAAGGGATATCCGCGCTTCAAGAAAGAACAAACACATGGTTGTGTTGAGTACAAGACCAGTGGGTGGAAACTCTCTGAAGATAGGCAGTATATCACTTTCTCTGACGGTTTTGAAGCGGGAACCTTCAAGATGTGGGGAACCCGTGACTTGCATTTTTATCAGTTGAAGCTCCTTAAGCGTGTCCGTGTTGTCCGTCGCGCAGATGGGTACTACGTTCAATTTTGCATCGACACTGAGCGGAAGGAAAAACGAGAACCCACGTTCAAGACGGTTGGAATTGATGTAGGACTGAACCATTTCTACACCGACTCTGACGGAAACACAGTTCCCAACCCCCGACATCTTCGCCGGATGGAGAAGTCCTTGAAAAGACTTTCTCGCCGCATGTCTAAAACAAAAAAAGGGTCTAAAAACAGAGCTAAGTTTAGAAATAAATTGGCTCGCAAACACCTCAAGGTAAGTCGCCAGCGTAAAGACTTTGCTATTAAGACAGCAAGGTGCGTGGTCAAATCTAGCGATTTGGTGGCGTACGAGGATTTGAAGGTGCGAAACATGGTGAGGAATCGACACCTCGCCAAATCGATATCTGATGCAGCATGGACTCAGTTTCGGCAATGGGTTGAGTATTATGGCAAAGTGTTTGGCGTGGTCACGGTTGCTGTCCCACCTCACTATACCAGCCAAAATTGTTCTAACTGTGGGAAGCTGGTCAAGAAAACCTTGAGTACCAGAACACATACTTGCTTACATTGCGGACATGTCCAAGACAGAGATCATAATGCTGCGCGAAACATATTGGAAAAAGGATTAAGTACGGTGGGTCACATCGGAACTAACGCCTCTGGAGACATCGACCTCTGCAAGGAGTGAGGAAACTCCTCAAAGTAAGTCGAGTCGCGGAAAGAGGAAAACCAAGAAGTGATTCTTGGAATCACCGCACTTTTAGGGCGGTGAGGATGTCAAACCCTTAAACTAATTTCATAAAAAACCTATACCTATGCGTCCATCTGCATTTCAAAATCCAAAATGGCATGGACTCCTTTACATGTAAAAACACATCGCACGATCCGATCGCGTCACCTATTTGAACGTAACCAGCACTTACTAGTAGCAGTTTCCGGCGGACAAGATTCTCTGTGTTTAATAAAAATACTATTAGATTTGCAACCAAAATGGGGATGGTACGTAAGTATTGCCCACTGTGATCATCGCTGGCGTCCTGATTCACAAGCTAATGCCCAACACATAGAAAATTTAGCTAAAAATTGGGGTATATCATTTTACTTAGAGACTGTAGAAACGCAAGAGCGAGAGGCTATACAAACTGAAGCTGCTGCACGTGAATGGCGGTATAAAGTTTTGAGTAAGATCGCCCAGCAGCATAACTATCAGTATGTAGTTACAGGTCACACAGCCAGCGATCGGGCAGAAACCCTAATTTACAACTTAATTCGTGGTACTGGGGCTGATGGTTTGCAAGCTTTAACTTGGCGACGTCCACTTGTTGATGGCATCATGCTAGTACGCCCACTTTTAGAAATTACGCGCACAGAAACCGGGCAATTTTGTGAAGATTTTCAACTACCGATCTGGGAAGATTCAACAAATCAAGATTTAAAGTACGCCCGTAACCGTATTCGCCAAGAACTATTACCATATTTGTGCGAAAACTTTAACCCAAAAGTAGAATCAGCTTTAGCGCAAACAGCAGAACTACTGCAAGCAGAAGTGGAATACTTAGAAAAAGCTGCTCAGGAGTTGCGAGAAGAAGCAATGAGCAAAGAAGAAGACGCGGAGAAGGGAAAACACGGTGACGCGGTGAATCTATCAACAATACTCTCCGTGTCAGAGTGTCAGAGTGTCCCCGTGTCCTCTTTTTCTCTTCCTCTCAAACTCAACCGTCATGTATTACAAAAAGCCCCTCTTGCTCTGCAAAGACGGGTAATGCGGCAAGTATTACAACAAATACTTCCTATAAGTCCTAGTTTTGAGCAAATAGAAAAACTTACAGCCTTAATTACAGCACCAAATAAATCTCAAACCGATCCATTTCCTGGTGGTGCAACAGCAAGAGTAGAAAGTGATTGGATCTGGATTAGAGGTTATTTATAAAGTAAAAATAAAATCACTGTAGGGTGTGTTAGCGCTAGCGTCACGCACCCTATAAAAATTGTAGGTTATTAAATTCATGATCAGTTAATACCTATTTTAATAATAAATCTCTAACCCTAGTCCCTGATCTCTATGTTCCTGCTAATTCTGGTTGAGAAATTAAATTTAAGATTACTTGACGCATTTGAGTAATAACGTCGATTTGAGAATCACCAATTTGTTGAACTTCAGCTAAAGATTCAGAAACGCTTTGTAGTTTATGTCGCAATCCATCCAAGCTATCTTGAATTGGTTGTAATGCTTGTTGATATAAATTTAGCTGACCTTGAGATTTAGCTGTTGTCATTCGTAATGATAGCAAGTTCTGCTCCATTGTTTGCAGTTCCTCACGTTTCATCACCTGTTGTTGAGTTTGCTGCTCAATGTTTTCTTGCATTTGATGAATACTATCTTTTATCTGTTCAATCTCTGTTGCTAAATTTTGTAGTATTTCTGACTGTTGTTGTCGCTGTTTTTGGATTTGTTCGAGTATCGGATTTAAATCTAATTTTTCATCTTCCTCAACATTTGTGAGATTTTGTCCTTGTCGCCGCATTAGTATTATTTTGTGCTGCTTGAGAAGTGCTTGACGCTCAATTAAATGACGGCGTTGTCCCACCAAAGTCTCATTCAGCATTTGGTAGTGGTCTTTTTCATCAGCTAATTCTGTTTCTAATTGACTTCGTTCAGTTGGGGATGCTTGATTGATTTTTTGTTGTATTTCTTCTATAGTTTCTTGTTTATATTTCAGTTCTTGTTCTTGATCATTAACAAAGCTAGAGTCTATATTTAACTTGTCCTGTAAGTCCTGCACTGTTTTTTGCAGTTCTTCTAGAGGCATTTTTTCTAAAGTTTCAATATCAATCTCCCCAGAGGAAACTACATCACCAGAATTTGCAGATAAAGCCGAAATTTGTTGGTATAATTGTTCCTGATATTGCAGTTGTTCTTCCAGTATCCGAATATACTCTTGTTTACTATTAAGAGTAGCTGTATTTGTTTGTAAATCAACTGTTTGTTGTTCTAGAGAATTTTGAGCTTGCTGCCATTCATTTTGATGTTCAAAAAAAATTTGCGACAAATGCTCAATTTCAGCCTGTTGTTCCTCAGCTAATTTCTTTTGTTGTTCCAGTTGTTCCCAGTGGGGATTAAGTAGAGCTTGCTGTTGTTCCACCATTTCAAATGCCAGATGTAGATTTTCCCCCACTATTTCTGTCGGAGCAACACTACTAGAAAGGCGATCAAGCAACTCTTTTAAGGTGCGACTTTGTTCTTCATCCACCACAGTTCCTTGTTGCAACTGTGCTTGATGTTCTTCTAGACGACGTTGCTCACCCCGTAAATGCTCCCAAGCTCCTTCGAGTTCCTGGCGGTTACGCTCAATTTCTTGTTGCAGCTTTTCGATATCCGCACGGGAAGTTTCCACTTCTTGTTTTTCTGCATCTAAGTGTTGAAAATCATCCTCCATCTGTTGGAGTTGTTCTAAGCGCGTTTCCATTTCAATTTCGCGGCGGTTAAGTTCCTGCGCTTGAAATGTCAGCGACTCTTTCCATTGGTCAATTTCTTCTTCCTTCAGTTTAAATTTTTCTAACTGACGGGAAAAATTCTGCAAAATATTTACTAGCGGGCGTCCCGCTTCTTGAATTCGCTGCACTTGACGCTGAGGATTCAATTCTACAAGTATGAGCGCCCCATCATTTAATTTACTGGCTTCTTCAGCTGTAATAATTTCTTCTGATCCAGCACTCCAACTTTGATCTGTCCGTTGACAAGCCAGAAGTTTTAGCTCGGTTTTGCCACCACCACCAAGTAAACCACCTTTTTGTTTTTGTACTTCTGCTAAATACAGCACTCCTTTAATCCTTTTGATGCACTTAATAATTGTGTTTTCGGTTATACATTAGATAATTGCGTTAACCTGCCTTGTCTAACCCAAATCATAGGTAAACAAGACAGGCAAAATATATGTATAGACGGGAAATATCACGTCTGGATATTCATACAAGTAACTCGTTGTTTATCCAATATTTTGTACTGTTGTGAGTTATGATGACTACCGTGTGATCACTAACTTGACCTCAGTATGTTAGTGGTTGGTCAAGGGTCAATGGTCAATTGTCATTAATTATTCTCCCCATCTCCCTTGTCCACCCCACGTGCTACAACGCTCTTAACCCGCAAGGGCGCAGTGGCTCGCCTTGTCTCCTATGTCCCCCTTCCCAGTCCCCAAAAAAGGAGTACCTTTTCACTAAATGCAGGGAAATTTATATGAAATAGATATTCGCAGTATCCTGCAATTAATAGAATTGGGGCAGCGTACTGGACAATTATTTGTAGAAGCTCATAGCTTTCACAAGCATCCTCAAGCTGGGAGAAATCAGAATCGCAAAAATCTGTCTTGGATTATCTTTTTTGTAAACGGTCAGATTATTTATGCAGTTAATGGCGATCGCACTTTATCTCGCCTGAGTGATTATTTGCATCATTATCAAGTCAAGCTACAGTTTGATGAAGAACAAAGAGTCTGTTTAGAAACATTGAATGCACCAGAATATGCCTATTTATGGACACTATTAGAGCAGAATATTATTAATCCAACTCAGGCTCGGAGTATTATTTATAGCCTAGTGCATGAGACTCTATTTGACCTGCTGAATTTACAGCAAGGTAGCTTTGTTTTTGAAGTGGGTTCTGCACTGACACCACAATTAACGACTTTAGAAGTTGCTCCTTTACTTACCAAAATCGTTAAGCAGGTGCAGCAGTGGAAGCAATTGTATCCTCATATTCAGTCGCCAGAACAATTTCCCATGCTTACTGACATAGTGAACCTACGGTCTTCCCTACCAGAAGTAACTGTGAATAAGCTACAGCATTGGGCAGATGGGAAAACATCTCTACGTCAATTAGCTCGTCATCTCAACCGCAGTATTCTAATTGTTGCTCAGGCAATATATCCGTATGTACAACAGGGCTGGGTACATTTAGTATACTCAAACACAACTGAATTATTGACAAATCAACAAGATAATGCATTTTCCCTACAACAAAACCACAAGCAACGCATATTATGTATTGATGATGCACTCAGCATCTGTACAAATATAGAGGCTATTTTGAAAACACAAGGTTATGAAGCTATCGCCGTCACAAATCCTTTAGAAGCACTCAGTCTTGTTTTTGAATTCCAACCCGATTTAATTTTTTGTGACATTGCTATGCCACAGTTGAATGGATACGAGATTTGTGCAATGCTGCGACACTCCCAATCGTTTCGGAATATACCTATTATTATGCTCACTGCCAAAGAAGGATTTTTTGATCGAATCAGAGCCACAATGGTGGGATCTACCGATTATTTAACCAAGCCATTTGGGCATACTGAGTTAGTAATTCTTGTGGAGAAATATTTAAACAATAGTGGATATGAAGTAATAAAACAAACATAGCACTTGTTGATTTGGTAAAAGATAGAGTAAAAAATAATATCTACAGAACTAGCCAGCCTAAGAAACCTCATTATCTAGTAAAAGTGAAAAATAAAATTATTTTATACAGTAAATGCTTACGGGGAAAGCAGGGCCTGTTCCAAGTAGGGACGTCTACATCAGGAGGTAGATAGGGGCGTTTATGAGTACAGTTCTGATCGTGGAAGACAGTATCGCACAAAGGGAGATGATCACAGACCTCCTGAAAGCGAGTGGCTTAACAGTAACCCATGCCAGTGATGGAGTAGAAGCTTTGGAAGCAATTCAAACAACTGCTCCTGATTTAGTGGTATTAGATATTGTCATGCCCCGAATGAATGGCTACGAAGTTTGCCGTCGCTTAAAGTCCGATCCCAAAACCCAAAATGTACCTGTGGTGATGTGTTCTTCTAAAGGGGAAGAATTTGATCGTTATTGGGGGATGAAACAAGGTGCAGATGCCTACATAGCTAAACCATTTCAACCAACTGAGTTGGTGGGAACAGTCAAACAACTACTGCGAGGATAAGGATGAGCAGAACATGGTCAATAAACCGGACTTTTTAGGAGGCAATGGACAAGATCACTTTCGTCCTGAATTACAAGTAGAAAGTCCTGAAGGTGAGTTACATTTGCGGTTTCTTATTCCTTCGCATCAGGAGTTTGCACTACCAGCAACTGGTATTCGGGAAGTCATCGAACTGAGTCCTGATCGAATCACCCCAATCCCTAATGCTTCTCCTTTACTTTTGGGTACTCTAAATTTACGAGGTCGAGTTATCTGGGTGGCTGATTTGGGTCAATTTCTAGGGGAAGCAACAGTATTAAATACGGATCGCGCCGAAATTCCGGTGATCGCCATAGAAGAACAAGACACAATTGTCGGTTTAGCAGTGGAAGAAATTGGCGGTATGGATTGGCTAGATGCACAGCATCTATTAACACCAACAAATATACCGGATACAATGGCTCCTTTTTTGCGAGGAGAGTGGTTATTAAATGCTCAACACAAACAGTGTCTGCGACTACTAGATCAAACGGCAATTTTACGCAGTGCGCGTTGGGCAGGATGAAACAGGGAGGTTAAGAAATGGCAGCGAGTATAGAAGATAACGCGCAGACATACCAACAGGCTTTAACAGCCTACGCGCAACAAGACTACCAAGAAGCAGCCATCCTCATCGACGAGGTGGTGCAAAATCTACCAAATGACCCCAACACCCATTTGTTACGAGGTCATATCTACTATGTTTTACAGCAGTATGATGTGGCAAAAGTCGAATATGAAAAAGTGTTGGAACTAACTGATGATCCAGAAGTAACTGTTTTTGCGGAAACAGGACTGGAGCATATCAATCAATATCAACAGGCATTAGATAATACTACTGATGATAACAAATTCCAGCAATCTGCACAAGATGCTTCTGTGTTTGCCGAAGAAAAACCAGCAGAACAAGAGTTAGAAATATTAGAAGATTTAGAAAATTTAGAGGATTTAAATAATCATAGCTTTGAGTTAAACGCGATCGCTAACCATGAAGAGACAGCAGAGGAGATAGAAGAGCTTTTCTTAGCGGAAAACCCATTTCATACACCTACCGATAGTAGTGAATCAGTTCCAGACACAGATTTTCCCGAAATTATCAACGATAATCCTTTTACCTCCTCTCAACAAGAATTAGAGTTAACTTCACAAGCCAATATCTGGGAAAAAGCAGAATTAGAATTACCTGCTTTTTTACAGGATGATCTTTCATCATCTATAGACAAAACAGAAATTAATAGCGATTTAGAAAAAAATAATACAAGTACTTCTCATCATAATTTGGTGGAAAATCAGCCAAACATTAGTGATTCAGATTTTGCAAAAATCTCTTTCACACCCAGTCCTACCTTAAAGAGTCAAGAACATGATTCTGTGGAGCAAATCTCACCAAAAACTAGTGATAATAGTTTGCAGAACATGAAAAAAAATTATTCCGACGATGAAACTTTGCTAGTTCAAAAACTAGAGACAGATATTGAAATCACAGAAATCAATCGTGTGGAATACAACAGTAAATCTTTAAAAAGTAATTTTACTATTGAAGATAACGAAATAAATTCCAATTCCCAGACGAAGCAAAATCACAACTTTGATGATGACAGTTTTGATCTAGAGGCATTTGAATCAGCTTTTGGTTCCGAATCATTTTCTGAAAATGAACAAGAAGATAACAGCCAACTAAATAGCAAAGTTTCTCAAGGTAGCAATATTGAGTTTTTAGATGACTTTGGTGAATTTGACGATTTGGGAAATATTGAGGCAGAGTTTGATTTTGTCACCAATTCTGATTTCGCTGACTCGCAACTAAATTCTGCTTCACTCGTATCAAACAACAAAAGTTTTAGTCAACCTTTGGAAAATTCTGAGATTGCTGAAAAAGGAAATGAAAATGTGGATAACTCCACAGAAGGCGATCGCGATGATGAATTGTTTAGTATCACCGGTTCCCAAGAAGCAGTCCCAGTCTTTGCTCAAACAGACGTTAACAACATCAGACCTCAAGTCAGCATTGAACAAGGGATTCTCGCACCCCTAGAAAATGCGCCACTAGGCAAAAAGCAATGGATAGTTGCTGGCTGTGTCGGTGTAGCTTCAGCAGTAGTTGTAGCTTTAGTTAGTTTCACCGCTACGACAGTTTCTCCACCCCAACAACGGGAGTCTGTACGCAATACTGGCTGGGCAATGGCATTAGCCGCAGGGCTTGTAAGTTTTGCTACCACTGGGATTATGGGCAATCTCACTCTCAAGCAAATCCGGCGCACGACCAAAGATTTGCAAAACCAATTTGATGCGGTGCAAAAAGGCAATCTCAATGTCCAAGCCACAGTCTACTCAGAAGATGAATTAGGCAAGTTAGCTGCTGGCTTCAATGAAATGGCACGGGTAATTTTTACGACCACCAATGAAGCCACACACAAAGCCCAGGAACAGGAAGAAGCCAAAGAAAACTTGCAACGGCAAGTAATTCGTCTATTAGACGACGTAGAAGGAGCCGCGAGGGGAGATTTGACTGTCCAAGCCGAAGTGACAGCCGACGTTTTAGGAGCAGTTGCTGATGCATTTAACTTAACGATTCAAAACCTGCGAGATATCGTCCAACAGGTGAAAGTCGCAGCACGGGAAGTAACCAAAGGTGCAACTAACTCTGAAACATTTGCCAGGGCCTTATCTAGCGATGCTTTGCGCCAAGCCGAAGAGTTAGCTGTCACCCTCAATTCAGTACAGGTGATGACTGATTCTATCCAACGGGTAGCAGAAGCGGCACGGGAAGCAGAAACAGTTGCTCGTGAAGCCAGTGCGATCGCTCTTAAAGGAGGAGAAGCAGTAGAAAATACCGTAGCAGGGATTTTAGAAATTCGCGAAACTGTCGCCGAAACCACCCGCAAAGTGAAGCGACTAGCAGAATCATCACAGGAAATTTCCAAAATTGTCGCGTTGATTTCTCAAATTGCCTCCAGAACCAATTTACTAGCTCTTAACGCTAGTATTGAAGCAGCACGAGCAGGGGAATCGGGACGGGGTTTTGCCATCGTAGCGGATGAGGTACGCCAGTTAGCTGATAAATCAGCCAAATCTCTCAAAGAAATTGAACAAATAGTCATGCAAATCCAGAGCGAAACAGGCTCAGTGATGACTGCGATGGAAGAAGGTACTCAGCAGGTAATTCAAGGTACAAAATTAGCAGAAGAAGCCAAGCGATCGCTAGAAAATATTATTCAAGTCGCAAATCGCATTGATATTCTTGTGTGCTCAATTACTTCCGACACTGTCGAACAGACAGAAACTTCCCGCGCTGTAGCTCAGGTGATGCAATCAGTCGAACTCACAGCCCAAGAAACATCCCAAGAAGCTCAACGAGTTTCCGGCGCACTACAAAACTTAGTAGGCGTCTCCCGTGACTTAATCGCCTCTGTAGAAAGGTTCCGAGTAGAAACCTCAGAAACTAGATGATTAGTCAATAGTCCATAGTCAATAGTCTATAGTTCATAGTCCATAATCCATAGTCAATAGTCCATAGTCCATAATCCAAAACTTTTTAGCCATTGACCATTGAGAATTGACAATTGACCCTTGACTCTTGACCCTTCCCTTGACCCTTGACTTTTGACCATTGACCCTTAACCCTTGACCCTTGACTATGCTTCCAGAACAACAACAGCGCATTCTCGGTTACTTTATTGAAGAAGCCAAAGAACACCTGACCACAATTGAGCAGGGGTTGCTGAATCTGCAAAGTACTATTAAAGATCCAGAAATGCTCAATGAAGTTTTTCGGGCGGCTCACTCGATCAAAGGAGGGGCGGCGATGCTTGGTCTGGGTAGTATTCAGCATACTGCTCACCGCTTAGAAGACTGTTTTAAAGTCTTAAAAGAGTGTCCGGTGCAGGTTGATCAAAAGCTTGAATCTTTGTTTTTGGGTGTATCTGATACCCTCAAAGCACTGTTAGAGAATTTAACTGGTCCGTTTGGTCTGACAGAAGAGACTGCCAATCATATCATGTCAGAAGCGGAACCTGTGTTTGGGTGGTTAAATGAACATCTGGATTTGCTCGTCAAACAAGGAGCTACAGGATTACCACTTGCTGATACTGAACGCTGGCAACAGCACCAAAACCTGATATTGCAAGACCTCCGGGAAATGTTGCAGTTATTTAAGCAACCAGCAACAGCTGAAACGCGTCAAAGTTTGCAAGACTGCTGTAGGCAATTGGTCGAACTTGGTGAACAATTAAATTGTGCATCTTGGTGTAATTTGTGTCAAGCTGCAAGTCAAGCGATCGCCAATCAAGAAAATAGCTACTTAACATTAGCAAAAATCGTGATTACAGATATCAAGCAAGCCCTAGAATTAGTTCTAGCAGGTAGAGAAGCTGAAATCACTATTAGTCAGCAGCTAGAAGCATTACTTCCACCTCAAATAGAACTATTAGACATCACAACTGATGTTACAAAGGAAGAAGCTGACATAGAAGCAGCGCCATCAACAGCATTAGAGAAAACTTTATTCACTACACCTGCTGAGAACGCCACTGCTGACGACAATACTACATCAACTACAGATAATATTACTGAATTAATAACTCTATCAGAGTCAATCGAATTTGCACAAGAAGATAAAATCACTAACCTTTCAGAAGTATCTGAACAATTGGGTAGTAATATCAATAATTTCGTTGAATTGACAACACAAACAGAATTAATAGAATTTGCACAAGAAGATAGGATCAACAGCCTTTCAGAATTATCTGAACAAATTCATGGAAATACAGCTAATTTTGCTGACTTGATAAATGAACCTGAATCTCAGGAATTAGAATTAGAAAATACTATTATCAGTTTATCTGAAGTATCTAATCAACTCCATATAGATGATGAAGAGAACGAAGATTTAGATATTCAAAGTTTAGAAGTTCATGGGCCAGAAGTCGGATTAGCAGAGTTAAATACTCTTGCCCAATTATTTGAAAGTGAAACTCCTGACTTTAACGAGACATGGGATATTGAAGAAGAAATTACTGAACAAGATAGCACAAATAATCAAATTGAAGTTGAGATCAACGATCCAAGAGATACTATCAACGATTTAGCAGAGTTATTATCTGTAGAAGGGAATACAAGTATTCAAGAGAGACAAACTATCAATGTGAAAGAAGAGTTAACTATTGTACAACTTTTTGGTGATGATTTTTTAGAAGAAGAAAGTTTAGACAAAAATCTGGATTCGTCAGTAATATCTACACTCAATGAAAATATCAAATATCAACAACTAAAATCTAATTACAAAATAGAAGAATATCAGCAATTACAAAGTGAATCTGATAATTTATTAAGAGAATTTGAGAATCAAAGTTCAGTACAGGAAATTGAGCAAAAAATTACTCAATCAATAGAAGAAAATTCGACTTTAGATAGTCTGTTTAATGAAGAACAACAAGATAATAATCCGACTATTATTATTGATGGATCAGAATATGATGATTTATTTGATCAGCTTAGTCCCACAACCACAGAGTTTTCCTCTACTACAGACCATTTAGTTTCATCGATACAAACAGAATTATCAGGACTAGGAGAATTAGAATTTTCTGCTGAAGAAGATGCTGCCAAAGCATTAGAACAAATTTTGTTTGCGGCTGCTGCTGATGATATTTTTAGCGATCGCCAACAGCAAACACCAGAGTCAGTTAAAGATTTTGAGTTAGAAGATTTAGGTTTTTCCCAAGAATTAATCCTCTCTACTGATACTAGCGATGATTTATTTGCTGAGTTAGCAGTACATGATTCTACAAGTACATCTCCTGTTGATGAAGAGTTATCTCCTCGGAATATTCATAATATTTCACAACAACCAGAAGCTCTAGAATTCACTCCCGAATTTACTCATTTTTCCACAGAAATACAAGCTTTAGATTTACATCAACCAATTACTGAACAAGAAATTGACTGGTTAGATGCGCTCAGAATAGAAGAAGATAGCAACGAAACTCTAGAAGTTTTATTTAATGATTTGCCAGTACCAGAATCTCATGATTTGGAAGTTGATAGTAGAAATAATCCTTTTGTTTTTCAGCCTAACTCAGAGGATGATGCATTATTTACAACAGATGTAGCAGACCTAAGTTTTGCAGATATGATTGCATCTCAAATACAGGCAGATTCAGAAATAGAATTTCTGGATAACTTAATTGCTGCAAATCAAGAGGTAATAGCAGAATCTTTTTCTTTTGGTCTAGATTTGAGTGAGAATTTATTACTGTCAAATTTGCCAAAAGATGAATTTGAGCCGGAAAATAAACAAAATAATTTCCAATTTCAAATTCCAGATTCTGAATTAGATGTACAAGATTCCAGCTACGATAATGAGATAAAAATTCCAGATTTGATTGAGGAAGAATCAGTAATTGCAGAGACAGAAACAAAAGCAGAAAGTGATGCTTTTGCAGAAGATGCATTTACTGAGTTAGATGATTTACTTAACGAAGAAGTAATACTAAAGGCTCATACTCCCACAATCCCAGATATCGAATTTGCTGCCTTAGAAGAAATGCTGACTTTAGAGGAAGATGAAAATGCGGTAGTAGCAGAGCAATCTACGCCACGATTTTCTAAAAAAGATACAAGCAACCCGATTTTATCCCCAGAGATTGAGAATGAATTTAAAGAATTAGAAGGGATGGTAGGGGGAGCGGTAACACCTAGCACAGTCAATTTAACAGGTGGACGTAACTCTGGTTGGAATACTACTTCCAGATTTGAGCAATTAATGAAAGTCCCTGTTAAACATCTGGATGATTTAAGTAATTTAGTTGGGGAGTTGGTAGTAAACCGCAATACCCTAGAGCAGGATCAGGAACGTTTACGCCAGTCATTAGATAATCTATTGCATCAGGTACAGCATCTCTCGGATGTGGGAACAAGAATGCAGGAATTGTATGAGCGATCGCTACTAGAAGCATCTTTGTTAGCTAGTCGCAAAAATAGCAATTTCAGCACATCAGATACAGATAGGGGTTTTAGTGAACTGGAAATGGATCGCTTCACACCCTTCCATAGTTTGTCCCAGGAAATGATTGAACTGATTGTGCGGGTGCGTGAGTCTGCAAGTGATATTGATTTTGTCACCGAAGAAAGCGAACGTGTAGCACGACAATTCCGACAAGTTACAGGTCAACTGCAAGAAGGACTGACAAGAGCGCGAATGGAGCCTTTTTCCCAGGCTACCGATTTATTACCGCGAGGTGTGCGCGACAACTCTATTAAGTATGGGAAGCAAGTAGAGTTGGTGATTCAAGGTCGAGATACCTTGATTGACAAAATGATTTTGGAACATCTCAAAACACCGCTAACGCATTTGCTTAACAATGCGATCGCTCACGGGATTGAAACGCCAGAGGAGCGTCGATCTCAAGGAAAATATCCTGTGGGAACCATTACTGTTTGTGCTTTCCATCAAGGTAATCAAACCATCATTTCTGTCAGTGATGATGGTGCTGGAATTAACTCAGACGCGGTAAAAGCAAAAGCAATCAAAGTTGGTTTGATTACTCCCAGCCAAGCCAAAAATATGCTCCCGATAGAGGTTTATGATCTACTCTTCCGACCAGGTTTTAGTACCAAAGACCAAGCAGATGATTTAGCAGGTCGCGGTGTCGGTTTAGACGTAGTTCATACAAAAATCAGTGAAATCAGGGGGGGGATTTCTGTTGATTCTGCGATGGGCAAAGGTACCAGCTTTACGATTCGTTTACCACTGACACTCAGTATTTGTAAAGCGCTTTTCTGTGTTTCTGATAAAGCCAGAATAGCTTTCCCGATGGATGGCGTAGAAGATACCCTAGACGTACCTGTAAAAAATATCCAAGAGGGCGACGCAGGTGAAAAGCTTATTCCTTGGCGGGATAGAATGCTGCCATTCAAACCTTTAAAAGAACTTTTAACTTTCAATCGACTACTTAGTCGAGGTAACGTCTACGGTGGGAACCGAGACGATGATATGATTTCTGTGGTTGTAGTGCGATCGGCAAATACACTAGTCGCCTTACAGGTTGATCAAGTGCTGAGTGAACAAGAAATTGTGATTAAACAATTTGAAGGACCCGCCCCTAAACCAGTTGGCGTCGCTGGTGCTACCGTCTTAGGTGATGGTCGAATTATGCCGATTGCTGATGTGCTAGAAATTATCGATATCTTCCAGGGAAGGACTTCTAAACAAAGTACAGTTGGTATTTTGAGTCAAAAATCAACTCTAAATCAGCCAGATACGTCTGTAAGTACAATTGACCCGACAGTGCTGATTGTCGATGACTCAATTACAGTTAGAGAATTGCTTTCTTTAACCTTTAATAAAGCAGGTTATCGGGTAGAACAAGCACGTGATGGACAAGAAGCCTGGGATAAACTGCGTTCTGGTTTACCTTGCGATCTCGTATTCTGTGACATTGAAATGCCTCGTTGCGATGGTCTAGAATTACTTTCTCGCATTCAAAAAGACTCAAACCTCAATCATTTACCCATAGCTATGCTCACCTCACGAGGTGCAGACAAGCATCGACAAATGGCTATCAGCTTGGGAGCAAGTGGTTATTTCACCAAACCTTATCTGGAAGAAGCTCTACTAGAAGCAGCATCGCGGATGCTCAAAGGTGAGAAACTAGTGGCTAGCTAAGAGACTTTCAAATCCAAAATATTAAATAGCAGGGAGACAGAAGGGGGTGTGGGCAGACAAGGAGGACAAGGAGGAAAAGGAAGACAAAGAAGAATAACCAATCCCCAATCCCCGTTACCCCTTCGCCCCTAATCCCCACTCCCCCAAGGGAGTGGGGACCCCGAGTTCCCCAAAGGGGACCCCTACCTTCCCCAATCCCCGGTGCTTACTACTGACTTCTGCCAAAATGCCAAATGATGTTCAACTACTCCTGTTAATCGGACTGCTTTTTGTAGAAGGAATTAACAGCTAATTCGAGGGCATCTTATGAAGTTTGCAAGTGACGATCGCGGTAGCGGTAGGTAAGTATAAGAAAATAGATTTTGCAAAAAGTCTATAGTTATTTCTGTTAATTAAAAATAGATTTTCATAGACAGATATTTTGAGTGAAATATCAATAATCACTTTATTAATTGTGAAACTTTTGAAGCGATGAAGCGATCGCAATCAGGATTTACGCAAACAAAATACCCGAAACTCTCATTTTCTGGTAAAAATTCGTTAATTGCCCCTAGTACCGTGTCAATAAAGTTGGTAGTAAGGACTACCGTGCGGCTTCTGCGAAGCAATACAGTCTTTATTTTTTAAGTAAAGTGCTTACTACAAACGTGTAATTCCTAGCAATCATAAAAAAGCGCCTACCTAAGGTAAGCGCTTTTATATTTTCGTAGAGGCGGGATTTACCGCACCTCCGTTATTTAAAGATTAACCGTTGATAGCAGGAGCAGAGATTGCAACAGGAGCAGCTTCAGCAGCAGCCAAGTCGAGAGGGAAGTTGTGAGCGTTACGCTCGTGCATTACTTCCATACCCAAGTTAGCGCGGTTGATGATGTCTGCCCAAGTGTTGATCACGCGACCTTGTGAGTCAATTACTGATTGGTTGAAGTTGAAACCATTCAGGTTGAACGCCATGGTGCTGATTCCCAGTGCGGTGAACCAG